>CAXTVG010000453.1:1796-2647 GCA_964247505.1 uncultured Acidobacteriaceae bacterium | reverse complement strand
CCGTACAGCCGGTCGTAGCGGTCGCGCTCCACCATCTCGGCCAGCCGCTCGTCCGCCATCTGGCGGCTTGCGGTCAGGCTCAGGCTCGTCTCCATCGTCTCGGCCACCCGCGCGCACGTATCCAAGAGCTCGGTCGGCTCCACCATCCCGTAGGCGGTCATCTGCAGCTGCGCCTCCTTGAGCTGGGGCAGCGCGTCCGAGAAGAACAGCCGCCGCCCGGTCACCAGCGGCTCCAGCGAGCGCAGCCGCACATCGCGCGCGCCCTCGTCCTGCTCCCAGTCCAGCCACTCGATCTCCACCTGCCAGCTCTGCTCCAGGCAGGCGTTCGCGATGTGGCGCGCCATGTGCCCGGCGCCGGGGGTCTGCTCGATCCGCACCCGGTGCGTGTAGTGCCGCTTCGCCAGGCCCACCACCCGCGACGCCAGCGCGGTCGGCGTGAAGATGCCCCGCAGGTTGTCGACCACGTACAGCCGCCCGTCTTTCACCCGGCCGACGGTCGCCCCGGCATACTTGAATCCCGGCAGGCTCGAGCCGAACCGCCACGCGATCCGCGATTCGCCCGTGGACGGCACCAGGTGGTCGGGCAGCACCGCCGCGCGCACCGCTTCCACCGGGAACACCTCTTCCTTGCCCCCCAGCGAGTCGTTCATGTACTGCGTCATGAACGACGAAAAATCCGCCTCGTACTCCGAGCGCAGGTACTCATAGCTCAGCAGGTCCGGGAACACCAGCTCGCACTCGTCCGGCTCCGGGAACCGCTCCGGCCCCAGCCGGGAGCCGTCATTGATGCGCAGCGCGGGCCGCACCAGCACCTTGATGTCCCCCGGCCTCGCGTTCGCTATGTCCTCCCC
>CAXTVG010000453.1:0-1786 GCA_964247505.1 uncultured Acidobacteriaceae bacterium | reverse complement strand
GCAGTCGAACGCGTCGTAGCGCGTCCCGGCCGTGTCCCGGTAGCCCCACGGCATCAGCAGCTTCTTGTTGATGTGCCGGTTCCGCTTCACCTTCTCAATGCCCTGCGCGGTTTCCGAGTTCCGGTTGTCCTGGATGTCGTCTTCCTTGATCACGTCGTAGTGCCAGCCGGAAAGGCTGGACTCAATCGAGCTCGACGTCAGCGAGGCTTCCTTGCGCCCGGGCCCGCGCGACGGGACGCAGTAGGACCCGACCTTCACCGCCGACGGCGGGATGACGTACTCCGGAAACAGCTCCTGGAACGGGCTCGGGGTCGCCCCGCGCGGCAGGGTGAAGTGCCGCGTCACCTCCGCCACAAAGCCCTTGGTCAAGGGCGTCGAGGCCGACAGCAGCAAAATCCCGATGTCCGGGAAGCACAAGAGCCACTGGATCGTGTCCGCCATGTTGAGGGTACTTTTAAACGTGCCTCTCGGGTCTAAGTGCAGCCGTTTCTTAAGCTTGTCCTGGTCGGCAATCGGCTTGCGCGGGTCTTTCTGGACGTAGTGCTGCGCCACGATGCCGTGGTAGCGCTCCGAAACCAGCCCATAGCCCAGCAGATCCTTCGCCAGCCAAAGCAGGTCTGTTTGGGCGCGGAAGCGGAGCCGATCCCGGTACAGCGCGTCTTCGCGGATGCGCGCGCAGTTGATCGGCTCCTCGGGCTCCGCCGCGGCGGCCTTAGTTCCACTGGGCACGGCCTGCCCTCCTGGCCACTTGCGCGGCCGCGGCGGTCCACAGCGCCTTGTCGGTCAGCAGGGGGCGCACCTCCGGGGACACCGGGAAATGGTGCGCGGCTTCCATGTGCTCGGCAATCGAGCAAAAACGTTCGTGCGCGTCCGGCTCGGTAAACACCCAGCCGCACAGGGCGCACGCAATGGTTGCGGATACGCTCAATCCCCTTGGCCTCCGGCAGTCGGCGGAATCCCGCCGCCCTCGTCCCCTTCGCCATCCCCGAGCGCGCCCTGGAGGTGCTGCTGGAGCGCGGCCATGTCCGGCACAACGTGTTCCTCGCCGCCCGGACCGCTGTCCTTGGCCGTGCCGCCGCCCTCGTGCCGCACGATGTAGCCGCCCGAAGCCGCGCGGCGCACATGCACCGCGCTCGGCTTCGCGCCCTTTCTGCCCTTGCCCAGCCCGCCCATGATGGCGCCCCGCGTCGATTCCTGCACGGCTAGTTCTCCAGGATGAATTCGGTGAGGGTGGCCGTATTCTGGGCGCTTGCGGTCGAGAACGCCACCCCGGCGACCAGATTGAACACGGGCTCCGTGTTGCCGTTCAGCCCGGTAATCACGGCGGAAAGGTTGGTCAGCGCGCCGACGGAGTTGTTGATGTTCGACGTGAACTGCCCATGCAGCTTGCCGGAGGTCGAATCGAAGTTCAGCTGCGCCTCGATGCTCCACGGGCAGCTGGTTTGCGCCACCGTGACCGGCGCGGACTGGGCGATGGTCGTGTTGCTCGCCGGGGTCAGCGAAGAGCCGACCGCCAGAAACGCCTGCGCGGTGACCGCCGCGCCCGAGGTGGTCACGACCCCCGAAGCCCGGACGGTGAACCGGCGGCCTTCGAGCCGCTTGGTCCCCGGCACCGCGAGAACGGCGGCAAGGGCTGCATTAAGCATCTGCGGAAATACCTGGGCGGCGGACGAAACGGCATTCAGGATGCCCGCGGCGGGCGCGGACCTGATCTGGCTTGTGGAGATGGGTGGGTGTGGTCCTTACTCGCGACGAATGGCGCTACCGTGACCCCGCTTGCAGCAAT
>CAXTVG010000452.1:0-2650 GCA_964247505.1 uncultured Acidobacteriaceae bacterium | reverse complement strand
TGGGAGCTGGCGAACGAGGAGCGCTGCGACGGGGCTGGGGTGTATCCGGGGTCGGGAACATGCACGACCAATACGATCACCAACTGGGCCGCGGATGTGACGGCGTTTGTGAAGTCGATTGACACGAAGCACCTGCTTTCGAGTGGGAGTGAGGGCTGGTACTGCGACGACCCCACCTCGTCGGACTTCACGGTGAACTGCAGCCAAGGGGTGGACGAGCTCGCGCTGGCCAAGCTGCCGGCCATGGACGTGATCTCGTATCACCTGTACCCCGACTCGTGGGGCAAGACACCGGAGTGGGGGACACAATGGATTCAGCGGCATATCGATGACTCGCACCGTTTGGGCGACCGGGCAGTGGGGGGCGAGTGGGGGCTGCTTGAAAAGAACGAGCGCAACCCGGTGTACCACCAGTGGGAGGATCGCGTCCTGCGCGACAACGGCTCCGGGGCGCTCTACTGGATCCTGTCGGGCTTGCAGGATGACGGCACGCCTTATCCGGACTACGACGGCTATACCGTGTATTGCCCGAGCCCGGTGTGCTCGGCCTTTACCAACTTTGCGCGGAAGATCCAGGGCTTGCCGATCTCCTATGCGCCGATCGCGGACAACGATCTCGTCTCGACCCCGAACGCGACGCAGGTGACGGTCAACGTAGCGGCGGACGACATTGTGTATGGGCTGGTTCCGCTGAACACGCGGTCCATCGACCTGGACCCCGCGACGCCGGGGCAGCAGACCGTCTACACCAACGCGAACGGCACGTACACGCTGCAGTCGGGAGGGAATGTGAACTTCATCCCGGCCTCGACGTGCGTGTCGGGGAGCATCTCGACCCCGTACACGATCAAGGACACGCTGGGGAGGCTGTCGAACCCGGCGAACCTGGTGGTGGCCGTGGGCGGGATCGCGGGGGAGCTTTTCAACTTCGAGGACGGGGTGGACAGCTGGGCAGCGGCGAGCTACTCAGCGGGCGCGGGGACCGTGGCGCAGGGGACAGCAGGCGCAACCAGTTGCGGACATAGTTTGCAGATCAACGCGACCGGCGGCGGCTTTTTCGGGCCGGGCTACAACCAGGGACCGCTGCCCTTGAAAACCGCGGGGGTGAGCGCGCTTTTGTTCGACATCACGACCGGCGCGCAGGGGGCGTCGCAATCGGTTGCGGTGCAGTTCGGCAGCGACTACCACTATTGCTCGACGCCGTTCACGTACCAGAACGCGGGGACTTCGGCGACCTACACAGTAGACCTGAAGAGCCTGTCAGCGGCGGCGAACTGCTCCGGGTCTGCGCCTGCGGACACGAGCGTGATCCAGGGGTTCTTCGTATACTTCAGCGGCGGGGGAACGTATTCCCTGGACAACGTGCGGACGCGGTAGGGATCGCGACGGGTTTGTGCATATGGGCAAACCCGTCCTTCTCTCGCCGGGCGCGAAAGGCAGCGTTCGGGGCGAGAGACCCATCCCACCTTGCGTACGGGCGCTGCTGCTCCCAAACGGCGCTCGGGAGAAAACATGATCAATCCTTCAGAAATTCAAGAACACATGGAAGTGGTGGGCTCGGATGGTCAGCACGTCGGGACCGTCGATCACCTGTCGATCAAGCTCACCAAAAATGACCCCACCGCGCAGGGGCAGCACCATCTGCTTAAGCTCGACGCGGTGGCAAAGGTGGAAGGCGGCAAGCTGGTCCTAAACATCCCTGCCCAGCAGGCGATGCAGGAAGAGAAGACAGTCTCAGCCTGACGCGCAAAGCGGGCGTGGCGAGCGCTTGCTACACTAGGGCGAAGGCTCCGCTTTCCAGTCGGGACGCGGAGTATCTTCGCCATGATTGAACATCCGATCCCTGAAGCCCTCACCTTCGACGACGTCCTGCTCGTCCCTGCTTTTTCCGAAGTTGTTCCCACCCAGGTTTCGACTGAAACGCGTCTGACGCGCCGGATCACGCTCAACACTCCCCTGCTTTCGGCCGCCATGGACACGGTGACTGAGTCGCGTCTGGCCATTGCCATGGCGCAGCAGGGCGGCCTCGGGGTGATTCATCGTAATCTCTCCATCGAGCAGCAGGCGGCCGAGGTGGACAAGGTCAAGCGGTCAGAAAGCGGGATGATTGTGGACCCGGTTACCATCGCTCCGGAGCAGTTGATCTCGGACGCGCTGGACGTGATGCGGCGATACAAGATTTCGGGAGTTCCCGTCACGCAGGGCAAAAAGCTGGTCGGCATTCTGACCAACCGTGACTTGCGCTTTGAAACCCGGACGGATATTCCGGTTTCGGACGTGATGACGAAGAAAAACCTCATTACGGTGCCCGAGGGAACGACGCTCGAGGACGCGGAAGAGCTTTTGCACGATCACCGCGTGGAAAAGCTGCTGGTGGTCAATGGCGACTACGAGCTAAAGGGCCTGATCACCGTCAAGGACATCCAGACAAAGCTGAAGTACCCGAATGCCTCCAAAGACGAGCAAGGCCGTCTGCGCGTAGCGGCGGCGATCGGGGCGACGGGCGATTATCTGGAGCGGGCCGCGGAGCTGATCCGGGCGCGGTGCGATGCGTTGTCAATTGACTCGGCGCATGGGCACTCGTCACGGGTGTTGCAAGCCGTGCGGGACGTGAAAAAGCATTTTCCCGAGACCGACCTGCTGGCCGGCA
>CAXTVG010000451.1:0-2665 GCA_964247505.1 uncultured Acidobacteriaceae bacterium | reverse complement strand
ATGCAATACCGCGAGCTGGGCAAAACCGGCGAAAAGGTCTCCGCCATCGGCATGGGCGGCTACCATCTCGGCAAACAGCCCACCACCGCCGAAAGCGTGCAGCTCATCCACGCAGGCGTAGACCGTGGCATCACCTTCCTCGACAACTGCTGGGACTACAACGACGGCACCAGCGAGCTGCGCATGGGCGAAGCCCTGCAAGGCGGTTATCGCGGCAAAGTCTTCCTCATGACAAAGATCGACGGCCGCACCGCGAAGGAATACAACCGCCAGCTGGAGCAGTCATTAGCGCGCCTGCGTACCGATCACATCGATCTGGTGCAGTTCCACGAGGTCATCCGCATGGAAGACCCCGACCGCATCTTCGCGCCGGGCGGCGCGCTGGAAGCCGCTGTGGCTGCGCGGCAGGCCGGAAAGCTGCGCTACATAGGCTTCACCGGGCACAAAGACCCCGCCGTGCACCTGCGCATGCTGGACGTGGCCAAGCAGCACAACTTCCACTTCGATACAGTGCAGATGCCGATCAATGTAATGGACGCGCACTTCCGCTCGTTCACCAAGGAAGTGATGCCGGTAGCCTTGCAGCAAGGCATCGGGGTGCTGGCAATGAAGACCTTCGGCGACCACTTCATCCTGGACAGCAACACGGTGCAGCCCGTAGAAGCGCTGCAGTACGGGCTTTCACAGCCGGTTTCCGTGGTGATTACAGGGATTGATTCCATGCCGATTTTGGAGCAGGCAATGGCGGCGGTGAAGAACTTCCAGCCGATGAGCCAATCGCAGCAAGCAGCGCTGCTATCGCGCACGCGGGACGCGGCGATGACGGGCAAGTATGAGCTCTTTAAAACGACGCCGCACTTCGACGGAACGGCACAGAACCCGAAGTATTTGGGCTAGGTTTTTTAGAATACCCGCCACGAAGTGGCCGCCAGCCGCGCAGGCGGTTTTAGTTTTGCCTAAGCTTTTGCTCGGGAGAACCCACGTCTCAGAATCGAGTCGTGGGACACCCGTGTCTGTGGTTCAGGCTTTCGCGTCGCGCATGGCTTTTACGGTGTCATGCGACTTTTGGATGTGCGCCTGTTGCGTCGTGAGCAGGTCGCGGATGTCGCCGGGCAAGTGCTCTTGCAGCGCGTCGGCGTAGGCTTTTTTGACCGCGTCTTCGCCCTGCTCGGCGCTCGCCAGCAGGGTGTGGTCGCCGCCGCCCAGGTTGGCCTTGAGCTCAGCCCAGGCGCGGTGGACTTTGCCCGAAACCATGCCGCTCTGGTGCACGTCCTTGACGCCGAGGCGGTGCAGTTCATTTTCGAGCTCGCCTGAAAAGTTGGCGCGCGCTTGTGTCTCCTCGAGGAAAAACTTGCGGGCCGCGGGGTCCTTGAGGTGCTTTTCGAGCTCCAGGAAGCCCTGGTGGCCGTCGCGGAGGATGTCAATGAGTTTGCCCAGCGTTGCTTTTACTTTTTCCTGATCGATGCTTTCTGGCATTTATATTTCTCCCGAAACACTTCGATGCGCGCGGAGGGGAAACGGTCATCTGCGCCTAGCAGCGGCCGCCTTCGCGGCAGAATCTGTCCGCAGCGGCGAGGTACCGGCTCCAGTCCCCGGCAATGCCGCGCTGCGCCTCAGCGAGCGGCATGCGCCCCGCGCGCACCTGGGCGGCGAGATAGTTTTCCACGCGATCTTTGATCTTGAAGTTCCGGCGGGCGAGCGGGGCATTGGCGGGGCCGCACTCGGGCCAGATATTGCCGAGCCCGTCGGCGCCGCCGAGCTCGAGCGGGACCAGGTGGTCGAGTTCGCACACCTGGTTTTCACCTGAATTTTCGCGCGGCTTTGTGATCCCGTACCAGCGGTAGGCGACGTGCTTTTCCGCTTCGCTGGTGGCGCAGTTGCGGTCGCAGCGGGTGGTCCAGGCGGGGTCGCGGAGAGTTTGTTCTGTAACGGACGGGTCAATGCCGCCGGGAGTGCAGCGGGGATCGGGAAAGACATTCCCGGCGCGGACGACGACCGCGCAATCCTCCGGGGCCGGCCGGGTCCATGGAGCGAAATACCGGGAGGAGCAGCTAAGCCCAAGAGCGGAACATTCGGCAGCGGTTTGGGCGCGGCGGTGGCTTTGGCGTGAGGGTTCGTGTCTGGAAACGCCGTGATGGGGCGGCGGCGTATGGGCGCTACAACCAGAACGAGGACGACGAGGATAGAGCTGCCTTGGGCGGAGGAGCGGCGGGGCGGCATGGGCCTATTTTCGCAGGCTCCGGGGGGAATAGTTCCAGAGTGGGAATCGTGGTCGATAGTAGCGCGAGAGGGAGGTTGACATAGGCAGGGGTGGAGGGTAGGTTTGGCCGTGGGTGATCGTTTTCTTCAGCGTCCGAGCCAGTCCTGAGCTTTCGCTTAGGAAGCGCTACGTCTCAAAATCGAGACGGGGGGCACCCGGATGGTGCTGAGAGTTGCACTGGTTTAGTTTCAATGCGATTTGCTGAGGAGCAAATGAAGAAGCAGCTGACGTTTGGCGTGATTGTGGGTTCGCGCGGGTTTTTCCCGCACCACCTGGCGAAGGAAGGCCGCGAGGAGATGATCGCGGTTCTCGGGAAAAATGGCTACGGCTCAGTGGTGCTGTCGCCTGAGCAGACGCAGCACGGGGCGGTGCAAACGCCGGATGATGCGCGGCGGTGCGCGGAAC
>CAXTVG010000450.1:0-2665 GCA_964247505.1 uncultured Acidobacteriaceae bacterium | reverse complement strand
GCCGCGTTTGAGCTGGAGCAGATGGAGGCTCTGCGCGCCGCGACCGAGCCGCCCGCGAAACGCCTGGCAGCGCTGTTAGGCGATGGCACGCGATACCTGAATGCCGGACTGCTGGTGGAAAGCGAACGGGAGTTCAACCGGGCGCTGGCGGCCGATCCCCGGTCAGCGGAGGCGTATGCGGGACTGGCGCGCATTCGCGAGCGCACCTCCGATCGCGATGCGGCGCGGCAGATGGCGGAGCGCTCCATCGCGCTCAAGGACCACCCGGCGGCGCACCTGGTGCTGGCGCGTTTGGCGCTGCTGGCGGGGCAGGGTCCCGTAGCGCAGCGCGAGGTAGCGGCGGCACTGCGGCTGGATCGGAACAACCCGGAAGCGCACGGGCTGGAGCAGGCTGTGGCTGCAAGAAGCGGGCAGGCGCAGTGATGACAGGATTTCCACAAGCACAAACAAAAACCCGCCACGAAGTGGCCGCCAGCCGCGCAGGCGGTTTTGCTTTTTCCCCGGCGCGCAAGACGGCTCCTGAGCTTTCGCTCAGGACAACCCACGTCTCAGAATCGAGACGTGGGGCACCCGGAGCGGCGAGTGTCGGCGATGCAAGCTCTGCACCTACAAAAACCCGCCACGAAGTGGCCGCCAGCCGCGCAGGCGGTTTTGCTTTCTACGCTTTTGCCTTTCTTGCCTTGACGTTTTTCTGGTTTTCCGGCGGCCCCCTAGCTCAGGCCGCAGCCCCGCAGCCCACTGTCACCGTCATTCACCTCGACACCACCATCCAGCCCGTGAGCGCCGAGTACCTCCAGCGCGGCCTGGACCAAGCCCGCGACGCCCACGCCCAAGCCGCGCTGATCCTGATGAACACGCCCGGCGGGCTGCTCGAATCCATGCGCACGATCGTGCACAGTATCCTGGTATCGCCTGTGCCAGTGATTGTGTACGTCGCGCCGGCGGGAAGCCGGGCCGGCTCGGCGGGTTTTTTCCTGCTGGAGGCGGCGGACGTAGCCGCGATGGCACCGGGAACCAACGCGGGCGCGGCGCACCCGGTGATCGAGGGCGGCAAGCTCGACCCGATCATGAAGCAGAAGCTCGAAAACGACGCGACCGCGTTTTTGCGCTCGTTTGTGAGCCTGCGTAAGCGCAACACTGACGCGGCACAAGCGGCGGTGCTCGATTCTAAGTCGTACTCGGAAGCCGAGGCGATGCAGCTTGGATTGCTCACGCTGGTCGCGCCGGACGTCCCGTCGCTGCTGCGGGCGCTCGACGGCAAGCCTGTGACGCGTATCGGCGGTAAAACCACCGTGCTGCACCTGGCGAACGCAAGGCTGGTGAGCGCGGACCGCTCGCCGCGCGAGCGTATTCTGGGCTGGCTGATGGACCCCAACATCGCGGTGCTGCTGCTGGTCGGGGGCGCGCTGCTGATCTATCTCGAGTTCAACGCGCCGGGGACGATCATTCCCGGCGCTTTGGGCACGTTGCTGGTGCTCACCGCGCTGTTCGCGCTCAACCTGCTGCCCCTCGACTACGCCGCGATCATGTTGCTGCTCGCCGGGCTCGGGCTGTTTGTGCTCGAGATCAAGGTGCCGAGCCACGGGGTGCTCGCGGCGGTCGCCATCGTGTGCTTGGTGACTGGGCTGCTGACCCTGGTCGCCGGGCCCATCCCGGAGCTGCGGGTGCGGTTCGCGACGGCGCTCGGGGTGGGCACGGGGTTCGGGCTCATCACGGCGTATCTGGTGCGGATCGCCATCCGCGCCCGGCGCAACAAGGTGCTCACCGGCTCGTCAGCCATGGTCGGCGCGCTGGCGGTCGCGCAGGAGCCGCTACTCGCGCATGGGCCGGAAGCGCCGCGCGGGCAGGTGCTGGTGCGCGGAGAGCTGTGGTTTGCCGAGGCAAACGCGCCTTTGCCGGCGGGCGCATACGCCAAGGTTACCGGCGTGCGGGGACTTACCTTGTTCGTTGAGCCTGTTGCCCGCGAAAACCGGCGCTAGCTCCTGTACACTTCCCCACAGGCGAGGGCCTGGCCCATGAGCATTTTCGGTATCGCGGTAGTCGTGATTGTTCTCTTCTACCTGTTTACATCCATCATTATCCTGCGCGAATACGAGCGCGGGGTCATCTTCCGGCTGGGCCGCGCGCTGACGCCGCCCAAGGGTCCGGGCGTCATTCTTGTGTTCCGGCCCTTCGACCAGATCGTGCGGATCTCGCTGCGGCAGGAAGTCCTGGAAGTGCCGCCGCAGGACGTGATCACGCGCGACAACGTCACGATCAAGGTCAATGCCGTGATCACGCTGCGGGTGCTGGACCCGGCGCGGGCGGTCATCGAGGTTTCGAACTACGTGTACCAGACCTCGCAGTTTGCGCAGACCACGCTGCGCTCGGTGCTGGGCGAGGTCGATCTGGACGGCCTGCTGTCGCACCGGGACATGTTGAACCAGCGCATCCAGTCCATCATCGACACCCGCACGGAGCCCTGGGGCGTGAAGGTGGTGAGCGTCGAGGTGAAGCAGGTGGACCTGCCCGAGTCGATGCTGCGCGCCATGGCGCGGCAGGCAGAGGCGGAGCGGGAAAAGCGGTCCAAAATCATCAACGCGGACGGCGAGTTTGAAGCGGCGCAGCGGCTGGTCGACGCGGCCAAGCTGCTGGCCGAGCAGCCCACCACCCTGCAGCTGCGCTA
>CAXTVG010000449.1:0-2665 GCA_964247505.1 uncultured Acidobacteriaceae bacterium | reverse complement strand
GACCAGTAGCCGGGCTCGTTCCACTGGATGCGCGATTGGATGGGGCTGTTTTGGATCTCTATGTAAGCGGTGACGCCACCCTGCATGGGATGGCCGACGTAATTGGTGAGGAAGTTGTCGCCGTCATTCCAGCGCCGCATGTTGAACTGCTGCAGGCTCGCGATGTAATCGTGCCAGAAAGGCTTGTCGACGGTGAGGGTGCGCAGGACGTTGTCGGTGCCGAGGCGGAAGATGTCCTCCATCATGTTGAACTCAAAGGATTGCACCAGCAGGCCGGTCCAGTGATAGTGCGTGGCGGCTCGCTCTACGCGCGCGGGCGGCGCGGCCCACGCAGGCGCGGAAACAAGGGGAGCGTCGTTCGCCTCGGGCGCGTTCGGCAGGTTAGGAGCGGCAAGCGCCTGCGCGCGTGCATGGACCGCGCCAAGCGAGGCGGCGACAGCCAGGGTGGAAAGCCATCCGAAAAAGCGTTGCAAACTGTTGATTCCTTTTTTCTTGGTAAGACGCGCTCCGGCTCGCGCAGGACCGCATGGACGCGCCGATTGCCGCTCTTGTTTTTACAAGAGTTTGCGGTGCGCGAGCGCGACGCGCGGGATGCCCTGGAGGTCGGGCACAAACTGGGGCGCGCCCCAGCGCGGGTCTTGAGCGAACAACTCCTCGAGAGCTGCTTGCTGACCCGCGCCGAGCTCCGCGGCAAGCAGACCGCCGGGGCGCAGGTGTGCAACCGCTTGGGGAAGCAACGCGCGATACACAGCGAGCCCGTCCGGCCCGGCGAAGAGCGCTCCGTGAGGCTCCCATTCCGCTACTTGCGGCTCAAGCGTTTCCGTGCTCGCGACGTAGGGCGGGTTCGAGACGATGCAATCGTAGCGCTCGCCGCCCACGGCCGCGAGCAGATCCGACTCAAGGCAACACACACGGTTGCTGAGCCCGAGCGCCCGCGCGTTTTCCCCGGCAATGGCGAGCGCCTCGATGGAGATGTCGAGCGCGTCCACCTGTGCCAAGGGCCGCTCGTGCGCCAGCGCCAGCGCGATGGCACCGGAGCCCGTGCCCACATCCGCGATGTGCACCGGGCGGTCGCCCGGAAGACGCGCAAGCACGGCTTCGACCAAGTGCTCGGTCTCCGGCCGCGGGATCAGCACCGCGGGCGTGACTTGGAGACGCAGGCCGTAGAACTCCTGCTCGCCGAGGATGTACTGGATGGGTTCGTGCTTGAGGCGGCGGGCGAGAAGGGCTTGGTAGCGCTCCATCTGCGATTCCGTGAGCGGGACATCGGGATGGGCGAGGAGCCAAGCGCGATCCTTCCCCATCGCGCGGCTCAGCAACAGCGCAGCATCGCGCTGGGGGTCGCGTGAAACTTTCCTGAATGCATCCGCTCCGCGCCGTATTTGCATGCGCACACAGGAGCTTGTCACGGCCTAACGGCATCTTGCGCAGATTTGTGCGCCACGTGGGGACTCCTAAAAGTCAGCGCCCAGCACTACGCGAGGAGAATCGAGCTTCAAGTGGAAGCTGCTGAGCTCCCACCGGCTTGCCCATAGTTGGGCGCTGCTCTAGAAGTCGCTGCACAAGATGGTGCAGCACCGGCTCCCTTTTTTGCGAATCATCCTCGGAAAACGGTCCAAAGGAGTCCTCCCAAATCGCCATGACAATGCTGGACAAACGAGCAAAAGTCAATTCTCCTTCTTCCAGGTTTTCCAGTTCGGTTTGGAGTTCAGCAGCTTCCGAGTCGTACTCATCCTCCGGAGCACCGTGGGCTATCAATCCTTCGATGTCTTCCAGTCGAAAGATCGCTTCCAGGGTCGTAAGCGAATAAATCATTCGGACCTCCACCATCCAGTGATTAGCTTATCCGCATTGCGGCCAACCGTCTCCACAACCGCGGTAAACCCGTTTGTCCCTAAATAATGAATTTGCAACGTGCCATATTTTCCGATTTTGGTGATTAAACGACCCGAAGTCTTTGCGGTTTCAATCGCCTCTTCCACGTCCCGCTGGGTGTAGCTTCGCTGACGGGATCGCTTATTGCCGTGCTTTGTATTTCCTGCATAGCCTGAATTCACTCAAGCAGCCTCCGCTTGAGCCTTCAATCTTTCCGCGTTGAAGAACGCGATCAGCGCGTCCACCACAGGCTGCAGGCGGCCTTGCATGATGAGGTCCAGCTGGTGCAGGGTGAGGCCGATGCGGTGGTCGGTGAGCCGGTTTTGGGGGAAGTTGTAGGTGCGGATTTTTTCGCTGCGGTCGCCGGAGCCTACCTGGCTTTTGCGCTGGGCGGCTTCGATCTGGTGCAGGCGCTCCTGCTCGACCTCGTACAGCCGCGCGCGCAGCACGCGCATGGCTTTTTCGCGGTTTTTAATCTGCGATTTTTCATCCTGGCAGCTCACCACCGTATTGGTCGGCAGGTGGGTGATGCGGATGGCCGAGTAGGTCGTGTTGACCGACTGGCCGCCCGGGCCCGACGAGCAGAACGTGTCGATGCGGAGATCTTTCTGTTCGATCTTCACGTCGACTTCTTCAGCCTCAGGCAGCACCGCGACTGTGATCGCGGAGGTGTGGACGCGGCCCTGGGTCTCCGTTTCCGGAACGCGCTGCACGCGGTGCACGCCGCTCTCGTACTTGAGCTGCGAGTAGACCTTGTTGCCCTCAACCACGAAGGACACTTCCTTAAGGC
>CAXTVG010000448.1:0-2669 GCA_964247505.1 uncultured Acidobacteriaceae bacterium | reverse complement strand
ATCCAGGTGTAGCGGTAGTCCCAGTTGCGCGCGCCGCCGGGCTGCTCCGGCAAGCCGAAAGTTGCCGCGGCCATATTGGAGCCGTGCTCGCTCGAGCTCAGCAATTTGAGTACCAGCGCCGACCGGTTCACCATCTCGCGCCAGCGCCCCTTGTAGGTTGACTTGCCGACCCAGTCCCGCCAGTACTGGGACGTAACGTCGAAGGCGTGCTGTGCGCTTTCGGGGTCGAGCAGGTTTTTGGGGCCCTTCTCTTCCGGATTAACCGAGCCGAACGCAAAGGACGCGTCCTCGCCCTGCGCCAGCGTGAACTCGGCCACTGCATCCAGCCCTTCTATCGCAAGCGGCACGGTGCCGTAGAGAGCCATGGCGTCGAACCCCTGCGCGTCGGGGCGAAAGCACACAGCATCGCCTTCCTTGCAGGGCCGATGCGTCCCGCGCGCGTAGTCAAAGCGCGGCGCGCAGCGCAGTTTGAAGCGAACCGAGCCCTTGATGACCCGCACGTGCCGAATGATCTGGTGCGCGTAGGCCTGGTCGACCGATTCATCGTCGACAGGCATAAAGTCGGTGAGCTCGGCGACGCCGTCGTCGGAAAGGTAGCGGGTGAGCAGGATGTTGGTGTCCGGCAGGTAGAGCTGCTTGTAGCGGACATTGTCCATCTGCGGCTCCATGCGAAAACAGCCGCCCTTTTCCTCGTCGAGCAGCGACGCGAAGATCGTCGGGGAATCGAACGATGGAAAGCAGAAGAAGTCGATCGTGCCGTCGATGGAAACGGCGGCCACGGAACGCATGTTTCCGATCATGCCGTGGTTTTCGATCAGCTGGCTGGAACTGGCGGTTGGCGGCAAGGGCGCTCCTTTGCTTTCGCGTGGGGATAAGTCCGCATTCCAACATTGTCTCTAACTTGCGCAGCGTGGCGGTGAGCGTGGATTTTGATCAGCCGAAAATCCGCATCAGTCCGCGCGGGGGCAGGTCGGGCACGAGGAAGCGCTCGCGGCCATCAGTCACTGCCTCGGCAGCAAGAAAACCGGACCGCGCCGCTCCCTCCATGGTCGCGGGCCAGCCGGTATCGGTCCAGTCCCCCGCCAGGAACAGGCCCGGCCAAGCGGTGCGAGCTCCGGGGCGATGCGCGTCTATCCCGGGCGGGACGGCAAAGGTGGCGCGCACCTCCTTGGTGACCACCGCCTTGCGCAGCTTCGCTTGTTGGACCGAAGGAAAAAACAGAGCGAGTTCACGCACGGCTAGATCGATGATTTCGCGCTGGGACAGAGCGATAAGCCCTCTTGCGACGCTGACCACGAGCTCCAGGTGGCTGCCCGCGCTCTGTTCGCGACCGGGACTCAGTTTTTCCCGCTGATACATCCACTGGATCGTGGCGTCGAGCAGAACGGCGTGGGGCAGCTTGGTAATTTCCGTGTCAAACCACAGATGGATGCCAACCAGCGGCGCGTGCTCGAAGCGCGCGAGGCTCGCCTCCAGCGCGTCGCGATCAGGGCCGGGAGGCAGCTGCGGGGTAAACTGCCGGGTGGCCTCAAATGGGAGCGCGAGGATGACCTTATCGAAGGCTTGAGGCGCGTCTGCACCCGCCACCGTCAGCTGCCAGCCCGCGCCGGTTTGCGCCAACTTTTCGACAGCCGCGCGCAGGTGCAGCGCGCCTCCACGCTCTTTGAGGTAGTCCGCCGCGCCCGCGTACATCTCCGAGAGCGGCAGCATCGGCACGCCGATGCGCCCTGCTTCGGCAGAGCCCAAGAAGGAGTCGCGCAGCACTTTGCCTGCGTAGTGGACCGAGATGCGGTCGAGATCGTCGTTGAGCGCCGACTGGAGAATGGGCTCCCAAAACCGCTTGAGCGCGCCAGGAGTCTGCCCGTGGCGCCTGGCCCAGGCGAGGAAGTTCTCGCTGCCGGGCGTGTCGGCGGGGTAACCCGGCAGGAACTGACGCAAGCCGCGCGCGATGGCTCGCTTGTCGGCGGGCGAGAAACAGCGCGCGTTGAGGAAGGATGGAGCGGACCCGAGCGGCGCGGGCAGCATGGTGGGGCGCACCGTGCTGCGGCGGCCTCCCGGTTCGATGTACGTAATGGCGCCGGTCCAGGCGACCGCGTTCTCGCGGCCAACACGCTGAAGCAAGCTGCGGAGATTGGTGCAGCAGCCCAGCAGGATGTGCTGGCAGTTATCGATCACCTCGCCCGAGCCGGGGTGGAGGTAGGAGGACGCGCGCCCGCCCACGTAGGGCCTGCGCTCGAACACTGTGACGCTGTAGCCCGCGTCAGCCAAGGCGCAGGCCGCGGCCAACCCGGAAACACCAGCGCCGATCACCGCAACCTTTTGCTGGCGCGCGGTCGAAAGCGAAGCCGCTGCACTGGGTTTGCGATTTGTCGCCGGCCTGGGACTGCGTGGGGCGCGCATTGCGCCGCGCATGCGTGCTGCCGCCGTGAGGGCCAGCCCGCGCGCCAGTAGGACCAGTTTTTCGCGTGTAGGCACCCGCGCGCGGCGCGAAAAAACGTCGTAGTCCGCGTATCGGATGCGCCCGAGCAGCCGGTGATAAATCGTCATCAGCACCCACAGCGCGGGGCGGCTGTCAGCGGCAACCAGTGGCAGTAGCTGTGTGCCGGAACGGTAAAGTGACTCAGCGCGCGCCGCCTGCTCGGCCAGCATGGCGCGGGTGGCGGCACTGG
>CAXTVG010000447.1:0-2684 GCA_964247505.1 uncultured Acidobacteriaceae bacterium | reverse complement strand
GGGCGGGCGGTGGGCTTTGGAGGGCGAAAAAGAAGCCCCGGCAAGTCTGCTGGAAGGGGGGCTACGGTTTGGCTGTTTGGGGAGTTGGAACCGTGCGCGTTTGTGGCCCCGCTCTTAGCGGCAGGGATCACTTCAGAGGAATGCTACTAATCAGGACTGATCCTGCATGCGCATCCTTATTCTTGGACGATGTCCCGGCACGTGAACTGAAAGGCACTGGCGCACGAAGATGCGAGATTGCACCGCCACGGTTTCCGGTGCAGAATACCTGCATGCGAGCCAATGTAAATCTGGATGCTGATGTTTATACCTTCGCCTCAACGTATGCGAATGCGAAAGGTATTCCGCTCGGCGCGGCAATCAGTGAACTTCTGCGACGGGCGGAACAGGCACCGGAACCTCGGTCGGCCCTCCTGACAGAAAGCCGGCTTGGCTTGTTGGTAAGGGCGAAACAGGACGGTGAGAAAGTCCTCACGCCTGAGCTGGTCAAGGAGCTCGCAGAGGACGACTTTGCCTAGGGCGACGGTACACCTGCTGGACGTCAACGTTGTGCTGGCGATTTTGGATGAGCGCCATGCTCATCATGTGGCAGCGGAAGTTTGGTTCGATTCGCCCGGACTGCAGTGGGCGTTGTGCGCCTTTACGGAAGCCGGCGTTTTGCGATTCTTCACGCGTCCGAAGACGGGCGGCCTCAGCATGGAACAGGCGACCGCCATGCTGGAGAGACTGAAGCGAAGGCCGGGGTACGGGTTTCAGCCGATCTCAGCGGAGTGGCAAGCGCTGACAGCACCCTTTTCAAAACGAATTCACGGGCACAATCAGGTGACGGATGCCTATCTGCTCGGTCTCGCGGTGCGAGAGGGACTGGTGCTGGCTACGTTCGATAAAGCGCTCCTGCATTTGGCCGGAGAGTACAAACGACACGTTCTTGTTTTGGAGGCAAGCTGAATGGCGCGGGGAGGGCTGCGAGCCGGGACGGTTGGTGAACACAAGGCGACTTCGCAGGACCATTCCGCTAAACTCCTCGCCCCGTTGCCGACGAGTTTAGCGGAGCCGCAGCTCCAGACAGACTCCCTCGGCCTTCTGGAGGGCGGCGATGACGCCGAACAAATTCTGTGCGCTTGGATTGCCTTTGGGGCCGAACATGCGCTGCAGACTTGGGGAGGGGATTTTCGTGATCAGCGCCAGCCTGGGAAAACCGATGGTCGCGTTGATGTAGTTGCGCAGGATGCCGCGCCCGGTGGCGAAATCGCCCGAGTGGCAGAGTGTCAGACCTTCGCGCAACAGCTCCTGCCGGAAAGCCGGATCGGCCTGCGCACGCTCGCGGATGGTGTCACGAAAATCCTTGGTCAATGCCATGTCATGCTCCTTCGGTCCGCTTGCGACGTTTGTAGTCCACCCAGGCTTCTTTTGCGGCGGCGACATCTTTGTCCTGCCGCTTCTTCGTGCCGCCGCCGACAAGGATTACGAGCCGGTCGCCATCCTTGCCAAAGTAAATTCGGTAGCCCGGCCCGTAGTCGATCTTGTACTCGAGAACACCCGCACCGACGCCTTTCATGGCGGAACGGTGCCCCTGCGCAATGCGCTCCAACGCAATCGTTACCCGGACGGCGGCGGTGCTGTCGAGCGCGGCGAACCATGCCCCGAACGGATTGCGCCCGGCCGCCTCGATGTACTCCCGGACGGCAATCAGCTCTGGTTACGATAACACATTCGTTATCACTGGGAACGGATCTCCGATCCAGCTGGCCGAGTACGCCGAGGCCGAAACTGCAAACGGCGTCGCCGGTTCGATTAAGGCTGCGCTGAGCTGCAGCTTTCCCGCCACGCAGGCGACGGTGTCTTTCCCTCGCTCCAACGCGTGTATGTGAATGACGTAGATGAGCGTTATGAGACGTTCCGCGGGAGGGGACTGGTCACGACGCAACGGCCAGAGTCTCCCGTGCACACCGCTCCTGTAAATCAAACATGGGGCTTGCGAGAGTTCTCTGTAACTGGTCCGGACGGAAACGGCCTGTGCTTCTGTGCGCCAATCAAAGAAATAGATAAGTCCGGAGAAACGCGGTTCTGTTTAGCTGAAGGATGGAAGCGGGACGGCAAATCCGTGGTGCGGGATGTAGAGGCGCTCCAGCGTTTGGGGCTGTGGTGCTTGCGCCGGGTGGCGGATCCAGAGGATGGGGTGGTTCAGGTCGTGGAGGTTCTGACGGGTAGGCTCGGACTGCGCCTTACGATTGAGAGCGCGTGCGGAACGGAGAGGCGGTGCTTACGCCGAAGGAAAGGCGCGTCTGGGGTTGCCGGGTTTTTAACACGGCAGGAAAACCGTTGAAGCGGGGTATGATCGGAGCGAGAGACGCCTATGAGTGTGCAATTATCTGCTGACGCGCAATCCGCGTCTGCCGGTCTCATCTCGGTAGAAGAGTATCTGCGCACTTCTTATC
This sequence comes from uncultured Acidobacteriaceae bacterium, assembly GCA_964247505.1. Classification (GTDB taxonomy): domain Bacteria; phylum Acidobacteriota; class Terriglobia; order Terriglobales; family Acidobacteriaceae; genus EB88. The sequence goes on along the minus strand of CAXTVG010000447.1, from coordinate 246 downwards.
GCCCGGATCGGGAGCTGGTGGATGGGGAGTTGAGGGAGAAGGGGATGCCTACCAGGCTGCACGGGTATGTGCTGGCGATGGTTGGCCACTGGTTCGGGATGCACATGGATGTGTGGGGAGTGGCGCCCGAGGCTGCGGTGCGGACGCGGGGGCGGCCGGGGAGGTTTCGCTTGCCGGATGTGGCGGTGACGCGGTTCCGTACTGTTTGGAGCAAGACTCAGGACGAGCCGCCGGTCATAGCGATAG
>CAXTVG010000446.1:0-2690 GCA_964247505.1 uncultured Acidobacteriaceae bacterium | reverse complement strand
CTAGACGTGGGTTCATCCTTCGCGAAGCGAAGGATCCGCTTTCCCGCTCCCAAACACCCGGTCCTCGGTCACAATGAAATCCAAAGGAACGTCATACTGCTGCGGATGAATCGTCCCGAGCCGCGCCAATTCAAACCCGATCCCGATCGTGACTGGCTTTTTGTGAGCCGCCGCGAGGGTGCGATCGTAGTAACCGCCGCCATACCCCAGGCGATACCCCCTCTCATCGAAGCCGACCAGCGGAACCAAAAGCACATCCGGCCCAACCCGGCGATCGCGAGCAGGATGCGGAATGCCCATAGCCCCGAGTTCCATGGCGTCGCCCGGCTCCCAAAGCCGAAACACCAGCGGTAGATCCCTACTGACCACCACCGGCAGCGCCGCCGCGCCCCCGCGAGCAAACACGCGCTGCAGAAACGGCCCCGGATCGATCTCCCCCCGAAACGGCGAGTAAGCCCCCACTACGCCAGCCGCAAAGCCGGCGAACTCGCTTAGGAGCCGATCCATTACCGCCCTGCTGTTCCGTTCGTGCTGCTCATGCGAGAGAGCCCCGCGCGCCCGCAGCAGTTCGGCCCGCTTTGCCCGCCGCCACGCCTGCACCTCCGGCTCAGTCATCGTCTTTACGAGCCGCGCGCCCGGAAGGGTGCCGCAGCTGCTCCGGCAGCGGCGCATCGCCCTTCGCGTCCCGCCATAAAATCGCGTTCAGCTCGCCGGTAGGCGCCTGGTCCGCGTGCGAAAAATCCATCCGCGCCGACTCCCGCGCCCCCGGGCTTTTGGCCGTGTTCGCCTCGTAGATCAACCCGTTCTCCCGATTGCTCACATCGGCAGTAAACGGCGGCTGGTCGCCCGCGCCCCCGAACAGCGGACTCATCAACGGCGCAAACGCGTCATTGTTGTTCATCGGTGGCAGCCCCAGCAGGCTTTCCATCGTGCGAATCGTACTCACAGTCGTATAAAAACGGTGATCTACAAAGGGCGTCCCGTTCTCCGGCCCCGGCGCATATTTGCTGATCACCAGCGAAAGGCTCCGGTGCGCGTCCACATGGTCGGCTCCGTCCTGCGCGTCATCCTCCAGGATAAAAAACGCCGTGTCCGCCCAGTACGGGCTGTGCGAAACCGCCTCCACCGCACGGCCTATGGCCAGGTCGTTGTCCGCAACCGAAGCCGCCGGCCGCGGCATCCCCGGCCGCGTACCCGCGGTGTGGTCGTTCGGCAGGCGCAGCTGGATAAAGTTCGGCATCGGGTCTCGCCCGGCATTGCGCCCGGCAACCCAGCCGCGAAACTTGCCCAGAAACTCCTCGACCCGCAGCTGGTCCGGGAAAGCAAGCTCAAAATCCGGGTACTGCGGGTCGAAATGCCCCTCGAGCTCCGGCTTGGTCGCGGTGTTTGACGCGATCATCGGGATTGCCCACGGGTACGGGCTCGCGCCTCCGCCATAGTTCGCCGGAATCGCTTCCCCCTTGTGGATCGCCGCACGCGGGCACCCCGTGGTCACGGGCTCCGGCGTCCCCTTGGTAGGCGAGCTTTGCCGTGCGGCCAGCGCTCGCTCCACGCAGAATTTGGTCGAAATATACTCGCCAAAGTGGTACAGCGTCTTGCCATGCCGCGCCAGATTGCCCCACAAGTAGCCGCTCTCCGGTTCGTTCACGTCGGGAATGCCTTGCAGGATCGGATACCCGTTCGCGACCATGCCTTCGTAGTCATAGGTGCGCTCGCCCCCGCGATAGCTTTGCTGCCAGGTCTTCTCGGTGTAGTCCGACGTGATCGCCGCGTTCGACCAGACATGGCCGTCGCCGGACACCTCGGCTGAATCGTAAAAGTTGTCCAAAATCCCGAACTGTTCAGCGAGCTTGTGCTGGTTGGGCGTGATGTTGCGGCCGTACATGGTCAGCTTGGGGTCACCGTTGGCCGCCGCCTCATCGCCCAGGATCTGGTCATAGGTCCGGTTCTCTTTGATGATGTAGATGATGTGCCGAATTGGGTTGACGCCTGAGCGGAAAGCGATCCGCTCCTCGGCCGCCTTGATCCGGTTATCCGCGATTACCTGCTCGGTGTACGCGGCTATCCGCGTATCGAGTTCCGGTAACGGAACTCGTGCAAACGACCCATGCAGCAGCGTCGGGATGTAGGTGCGGTCCCGATGCGGCGTGCCTGGGGGCGCATCCTGCTGTGGCATGGTGTTGGGCCCGGTACCCTCGCCCTTCGCGGTCGCGATCAGCAGTTCCTTCGCGGTCGCCGCAAGCGCGGTGGGGTACCAGCCGGTCGGCACAAACCCCAGCGGACGGGCCGCTTTTCCGCTCTTCGCCAGGTGCGTGTCATACACCGCCACCGCATCCGAGCTCGCGTTCGCCACAAACAGCCGTTTGCCGTCGGGGGAAACCGCGACTGCATCCGGCACGGCTCCGAAATAGGTTTGCCCCGGCAGCTTGGTATCGAAAAAGCGTGCTGCCCGCATCGTTTTCACATCGACTGCCGCGACCATATCCCGGTTCGCCAGCGCCACATAGAGCCGCGTCTGGTCCGGGCTCAAGGCCAGCGCCGCCGGATGCGAACCAGCCGCCGTGGGCGAGCGCGGAGGCAGCAGCGACGCCCGCCCTAGAACCGTGCCATGCACAAGATCGAGTTTCACCACGGCTGAGCCGTTCCACAGCGCCACAAACCCGACCCTGCCGCCGGGCGCGGCCGCCACC
>CAXTVG010000445.1:0-2697 GCA_964247505.1 uncultured Acidobacteriaceae bacterium | reverse complement strand
TGGGCCACGCAGTTTTCGCACAAACCGTAAGCGCGCCCAGCAAGAACGCCCAGGCCGCCGCGCCCCAGTCCCCTTACCATGGCGATGTGGTCGAGGACATCATCGCCCGCGTCAATGACCAGGTCATCAGCACGTCGGACTACGCGCGCGCAGAAAACGAGATGGAGCAGCAGAGCAAGCAGCGCAACTGGTCGCCGGCCGAGCTGGACGACCAAAAGCGCCAGCTGCTGCGTGACCTGATCGACAACCAGCTTTTGCTCTCAAAGGGCAAGCAGTTGGGCATCACGGGCGAAACGGAAACAGTCCGCCAGCTGGACGAGATCCGCAAGCAGAACAATCTGGATTCGATGGAAGCGCTTGAAAAAGCCGCCGAGCAGCAGGGCGTCTCGTTTGCCGACTTCAAGGCCAGCATTCAGAATCGCGCGATCACCTCGCAGGTGATCCGCGATGAGGTAGGGCGCCGGATTAACATCACCCAGGCCGACGAGCAGCAATATTATGACGAGCACAAGGACCAGTTCACGACGCCCGAGCAGGTGAAGCTGTCGGAAATCCTGGTACCCACGGCGGACCCGGACAACGCGGGGCAGGTAGCGGACGCGCAGAAAAAGGCTGACGCGCTGGAGGCCCAGCTCAAAGGCGGAAAGGACTTCGCGGCGGTCGCGAAGGCGGACTCGGGCGGATCGACAGCGGCCCAGGGAGGAGCGCTGGGCGACTTCAAGCGCGGCCAGCTGGCCGGGGTGCTCGAGGATGCGACGTTCAGCCTGAAGCCGGGCGAATATACCGCGCCGATCCGGACGAAGCAGGGATTTGTGATCCTGAAGGTAGACGAGCATATCGCGGCCGGGCTCGAGCCGTTCGCGCAGGTGCAAACGCAGGTGGAGGAGGCGGTGGGCATGAGCAAGATGCAGCCCGCCCTACGCGCTTATCTGACGCGTTTGCGCGAGGAAGCGTTTATTGACATCAAGCCGGGGTATGTAGACGCGGCTGCCTCCAAGAACGAAACCCGCCCTATCTTCAGCGCGTATCAGCCCCCGCAGCCGAAGAAAAAGAAGGCGGCGGTGGTGCGCACCCGCTTCAGCGGACGAGGCAACATCCATACTCGCGCGAGCGACGTACACATGGCAAAGAAAACCCCTGCTCCTGCTCCTGCCGGAACTCCTTCGCTGGCGGCGGTTCCGGGCGCGACCGGTGCAGCTTCCGCGGCAGCCGCACCTGCGGCAGAGACGGCGGCAGCGCAACCCGCATCGAGCGCTCGCAAGCCTGCACAGGTGGCAAGCACTCTGAAGCCGGGCAAGCGGGAAAAGGTACGGTTCGGCCAGGCTCCGCGGGAAACCCTGCCGGCAGCTGCGACGAAAACAGAGGACGCGGGCGCGTCGGCCGCAAATGGCAACGGCTCCAATGGCGAAACCGCCAGCGCCCAGACCAATGACGTGAATCGGGACATCCACTACGAAAATGGCGAAAGTGCCGCGGGCGACCAGGCCGCGGCGAGCACGGTAAAGACTCGCTTTGCGGATCGCGCCAAAATCCCAAAAGCAGTGAAAGCGGAACGGAAGCGCAAGAGCAAGCAGGACCCGTTCCCGGCACCCGCGGCCGACTCGCAGGAGATCGCTGACAAAACGACACAGGCACAGCCGCTCGGCTTGCGCGGCGACACGTCCAAAGCGCCGCCCAAGCCTAAGCCGACGACGAAGACGCGGTTTTCCGATGAGGCCGGCAAGCCGAAGAACTCGACCGAAGCGCAGGGGGCCCCCGGCGTACCCGCGAACGAGCCTGCTTACGTAGGACCGTCGCCGCAGGAAACCCCGGTGACCCGGACGCCGGTGCCAACGCAAGCCACGCCGAACGGCACGGGCGACCCCATGGGGCCGCCGACGCCTCCGGCAACGCCGCCCGGGACGCCGGCGGGAGCGCCGCCACAGCGATGAAGGAACTGTTTGTCAATGATCTCGGGCAGAGGGAAAACCAGGCGATTACCGGATTCTTTGTCGCTGCGAACCGGCAGATGCGGGCCACTGCGGGCGGGTCAGCCTATCTGTCGATGACCCTGTGCGACCGCACCGGCCAGCTGGAAGCGCGCATGTGGGAGCCGGACGGCGCGGGAGCGTTTGCTTCCGGCGATGTCGTGAAGCTGCGCGGGACGGTGTGCCGCTATCAGGACAAGCTGCAGATCAAGGTCGAGAAGCTGCGCCGGGCCGATCCGAACGCCGACGAGGGCGAGTACGAACTGGGCGATTTTGTCCCGAAAACCTCGTTTGACGTGGATGGGATGTGGGCCAAGCTGACGGGCTACGTCGAGAGCTTCACCGACCCGCACCTGCGCGCGCTGCTGGAGCTGTTCCTTGCAGACCCGGCCATCGCCGCGGCGCTGCGCGAAGCCCCCGCGGCCAAAGCTCTGCACCACGCCTGGATCGGCGGCCTGCTGGAGCATGTTGTTTCGCTGCTGGACCTGTGCGACCGCGCCGCCCAGCACTACCCGGAGGTGCACCGGGACCTGCTGCTCGCGGGCGCGATGCTGCACGATATCGGCAAGCTGCATGAGCTGCGCTGGGGCACGAGCTTTTCCTACTCAGTCGAGGGCCAGCTGCTGGGCCACATTACCATCGGCGCGGGCATGATCGACACGAAAATCGCCGAAGTGCCGGGCTTTCCTCCGCGCCTGCGTACGCTTCTGCTCCACATCGTGCTGGCGCA
>CAXTVG010000444.1:0-2702 GCA_964247505.1 uncultured Acidobacteriaceae bacterium | reverse complement strand
CACCGTCGTACCGGTCGCTGCCAATGCGATCCCAGCGGCGGTCATCACGCCGCAGGGCCGGGCACTGCTGGCGGCGTTGCCCGCGCCAAATGCAACGGGCACCTCCAATGGCACAGTCAATAACTATGTCGCCTCAGGCAGCGGCACGGACAACGGCGACCAGGCAGACGCCCGCCTCGATGAGCAGGTGAGCGATCGTGCACATGTATTCGGGCGTTACGATTACGCAAATTTCCGGCTGCTCGGCACACCTGTATTCGGCGCGGCTGGGGGAGCGGGCTTTGGGCTAGGCAACTCGACCGGCACCGATAATGTGCAGAACCAGAGCGCCGCGGTGGGACTGGACGACGCGTTCAGCTCGAACCTGCTGACCGATGTGCGGTTCGGCTTTCTGGACTACCACGTTTCCGAGAACAAGTTCGACGTAGGCGCGAACCCGGCCTCGGCAGTGGGCATTCCCAACCTCAACACCGGTGCGTTCGACACCACCGGCTCCCCGACCTACAACGTGGAGGACACTTCTGTTTCTAACTTCGGCAGCCAGAACTGTAACTGCCCGTTGAAGGAAAGCGAGCAGGTCTTCCAGCTCGCGAATAACTGGACGAAAGTCGTCGGCAATCACTCCATCCGCTTCGGCGCGGACCTGCGCTACGCGATGAACCTGCGCAATGCCAGCGATAACAACCGGGCCGGATTACTCTCTTTCGGCCAGGGCAGCTCAGGCCTGGGGCTCGCCTCCATCCTTTTCGGGGAAATCGACCACTTCCAGCGCTTTGACGTATATAACCAAAATGCAGCGAGCCATCAAAAGCGCGGCGGATTCTATGTTCAGGATGACTGGCGCGTGACTCCGAAGCTTACCGTGAATTACGGGGTACGCTGGGACATCATTTTTCCTGAAACCGCGAACTCGAGCGCGACCGGCGGCTTTACCAATCTCAGCACTGGCTTCATTCAAGTCGCCGGCGTCGGGCCATACGGCACAAACGGGGGCTCCAACGTTGATTTGAAAGACCTGGGCGGACGCTTCGGCTTCGCGTATCAGGCCGCTCCCACCACCGTGGTCCGCGGCGCATTCGGGCAAATGTACGACGATGTCGGCTTCTTCGGCACGATCTTCGGGACCGCGCTTTCGCATAACATCCCGGTCGTGAACAATGAAGACCAAAACTCCGGCAACTCCGCCGGCCGCTACAGCTACACCTTTAACAACCTGCCCGCCAAGCCCGCGCCCTATGTCATCCCGGCTTCAGGCCTTATTCCTATCCCCAACGGCGTCAGCGTTCCCCAGCGCCCGTATACACTTACCCTTCCTGAGGTTTACCAATACAATCTAAGCCTGCAGCAGCAAATTACCGCGAATATGACTGGTACTCTTGCTTTTGTAGGAAATCTCGCCGATCGAACCTACCCATCGGAAACAGAAGGCTATAACCTGAACATCCCGGTGCTGCCCGCGCCGACTACCGATCCTGTAGCGCAAGCGAATGAACTCTCCCAGCGCGACCAGCGCCGCCCCTATTACAACCGTTTCACCAATACCTACAACGGCGCCACAGTCGTGTGCTGCTCGCAGGATCTCGGCACAACTACCCCAGCCGCGCGCGCGAACTACAATTCGCTCCAGGCCACGCTCAACCAACGCTTCGCCAATGGCTTCCAGCTGCTGGCCAATTACACCTGGTCCCGCGCGCTGAACTATGGCGCGACTTACTTCGCGCAGAACCCCCGCGTGGAGTACGGCCCGAACGACATCAACCGCAACAACGTTTTCGTCCTGAGCGGCCTGTACGAGCTGCCCTTCGGCCAGAACCGCCGCTTCGTTAACACCAGCAATCGACTGGTCAACTACGCGATCGGCGGGTGGGAGCTGACCGGCACCACAACCTATGAAAGCGGTTTACCATTTACGCCAACTTACCAGGAGTGCGGGGCGGACCAGGACATCGATACCCAGTACAGCAGCCCGGGAACCTCGAGCGACTGCCGTCCGAATAAGAATCCCGGTGCGTCTGGGTTTGGGCTCAGCGCCGCCGGCTTCGATCCCGCCACACACTCGCGCCGTTACTTTACCCCGGTGGCGCCGCTCGCAACGCAGGGCGCTGTTTCCGGACCGTTTGTGCGGCCTGCGTTCGGCTCAATCGGCAACATCGGGCGCAACGCCTTCCGGGGCCCGTCGGATTACTTCGCTGACACCGCCCTGTTCAAAAACTTCAACATCACGGAGCGAGTCAAAGGCCAGTTCCAGTTCCAGGCCTTCAACGTCTTTAACCACACCCCGCTTGGCGTTCCCAACGCAGGAACGTCCGGCTCCCGCTGCATCGACTGCACCACCGGCAGCCCGGGCCTCATCACCAGCGTGGACCAGTCCGTTTCCGGCTCAGGCACACCCTATATGCGGCAGCTCCAGTTCGGCGCGCGGCTCCAGTTTTAGCCATGTGTCCAAGGAAAGACCGCTCCTCACGGGGCGGTCTTTCCTTTTTCGCCGCGTTGTACACTAAGCACATACGCCCGCGGAGGGATGTGTGAGCGGTTGAAACAGGCGGTCTTGAAAACCGCTTTACCCTAGCGGGTAACGGGGGTTCGAATCCCTCTCCCTCCGCCACAGATTATTCCGAAGCCGTCCAAGAAAGTCCTACATACCATCAAAAAGCTCGCGAATAGCGGGCTTTTCTTGTCTGTGTTGTCCGGTGAGGTCCGGT
>CAXTVG010000443.1:0-2704 GCA_964247505.1 uncultured Acidobacteriaceae bacterium | reverse complement strand
GCGGGCCAGGGCGGCTTCGAGCGGCTCCAAAACGAGCATCGCGCCGCCCTCGCCCACGATCATGCCGCTGCGGTCGGCCGAAAACGGGCGGCAGGTGTCCTTGCTGATGACCCGCATGGCTTCCCAGGCTTTCATGCCGCCGAGGAACAGGGGCGCTTCGCTGCCGCCGGCAATGGCCGCCGGGGCCGCGCCGGAGCGCACCATGTGGAACGCCTGCCCGATAGCGTGGGCCGAGGACGCGCAGGCGGTAGAAACCGTGTAGGCGGGCCCTTGCAGGCCCCAGCGCATGGAGATGTGGCTCGCCCCCGCGTTGCTCATGCCGAGCGGGATGGTGAGCGGGTGAACGCGGGTACGGTGGTTGTGGAAGAGCTCCCAGTAGCCGTTTTCCTCAGTCCCGCGGCCGCCCATGCAGGAGCCGGTCACGACGGCGGTACGGGCCTGCAGCGCCGCGGTCCACTCGATCCCGGACTGCGCGATGGCTTCGCGCGCCGGGAGCACGGCAAACTGGGCGAACCGGTCCATAAAAGACAGCTCTTTTGCCTCGAAATATACTTCCGGATTGAAATCGTGAAGCTCGGCGACGTTCTGCACCCGAAGCGGAGCGGCCTCGACCCGGTTGATAGAAGGGCGAATGGGACCGATGCCCGAGCGGCACTCGATCAGCGACTGCCAAAGGCTTTCGGCGTTGAGCCCCAGGGCGCTGATGGCACCGACGCCGGTGACGGCGACGCGATGCGGGGGGGTCCCCACGCTATTCGCTCGCCTTCGAATGAGGAACCGCGCCCGGAAAATGCGGCGCGGGGAGGCCGGAATCCTTCGCGGCCACGATCGAGGAAATGCCCTCGACCATCTGCGGGATGCTGCTCACCTGCTTGGCGTCCGCGTCGTCGATCTCGATGTCGAACTCGCTTTCGAGGTCGAAAAGGATGTTGAGGCGGTCCAGCGAGTCGATGCCCAGCGACTCAAAGCTGCTGTCCGGCTTAACCGTTTCCAGCGGAATCCGTTTGGTGGTGGCGATAACGCGCAAAACGCGATCCTGGATCGATTCGGGCATTCATCCTCAGCTTCGCCCCGCGGGGCGGCATATGACTCCAACAAGGCTCCGAACCCGGAACTCTGTGTGACAAACCCCGATTTTACCCCGAAGTGGCGGCAGCCGTCCTTCGCCCGCGCATATCTTTCGGACTGAGGGCCGAATCAGGCATCGCGGGCACCCCCCGCCGTGTCGAAGTGGTGCTCGAGCGCAATGCGAACCAGCTGGGCCCGGGTGCGGACACCGGTTTTCGCGAACAGCTGCTGCAGCACGGCCTTGACATAACCCTCGGAGATGCCGAGTTGCGCCGCGATTTCCTTGTTCGCCAGGCCCGCGAAGACGCCCCGGAGCACGGCGCGCTCGCGCTCGGAAAGCTGGAGCGCGGGTGCGCGGCGGGCTTCCTCCTGGCGCGCGGCTTCCAGCAGGCCGGCGAGCGCGGAGGCGGAAAGCAGGGCTTCGCCGCGCATGGTGGCACGAATGGCGGCGAGCAAGTCGTTGGGCGGCGCGTGCTTCAGGAACAGCCCCGACGCGCCCGCGTCGAGTGCGCGCACGGTGTCGGAAGGGCTCATGCCGGCGGTGACCATCAGGACCTTACCCGTGTAGCCGGCCCGGCGGGCGGCGTCGAGAAAAGCAAAGCCGTTCTGCTCGCCCAGGTCGAAGTCGAGCAGGACTAAATCGGGTGCGGCCCCACTTGCGAGCGCAAGGAGCGCCTCCTCGCCCGAGGAGCACTGGACGACAATGCGCAGGTCAGGCTCTTCCGCGAGCAGGCGGCTGAGGCCTTCGCGAAACAGCACGTGGTCGTCGAGCAGGAGGATGCGGATCATGCGCGGGACCCCGGCGCGAGGGCGAGCTCGACCAGAAACGTCGCGCCGGGGCCGGGCTGGTAGTGGAGGTCGCCCGAGAAGGAGCGCATGAGCGCGCGCGACAGGTAGAGGCCCAGGCCGGTAGCGCGCGCCTGCTCCTGGAAGGGTTTGAACAGGAACTCCGGGTGGGGCACGCCGGGGCCGGTGTCAGCGACCGCGATGACGACGCGCGCGGGCTCGGCAGAGACGCGCAAGGTGATGGCGCGCTCCCCTGCCGCTTCCAGGGCGCGCTCGCTGTTTTTCACCAGGTTGAGCAGCACTTGCAGAAGGCTTTGCCGGTCCGCCCACACCGGAGGCAGATCGTGCGGCACCTCCCAACGGAGAGCGATTTCGTCCTCGCGCAGGGCTGGCGCGATCACAATTTGGACCTCTTCGAGCAGCGAACGAAGATCAATGGCGGCGAGCTGGTTGGCGGCTTCGCGCAACTCGACCGAGGCGATGCGCTCGAGCGCGAGCACCAGCGTCCCGAGCGCCTCGAAGTCCTTGGACCCGGCGAGGGAACCGGCGCGGCGCAGGTTTTCATGCACCACCGCGATGGCCGCGCACACATTGCGGACCTCGTGCGAAACCGCGCCCACCAGGATGCGGGAGCCGGTGAGCAGCTGGTGAAGGCTGGCCTCCTCGCGGTCGCGCAGGTCTTCGGACGAGTCGGCGACAAACACAGCGAGGCGGGGACCGGTGGTGGTGCTGTAGGTCGAGAACCACACGTCGGCCTGGAAGATTTCGCCGTTCGCGCGGTGGCCTCGGCACTGCATCGCGGTGTGGAACGCGGGGGCGTGGCGGGTGGGCAGATCGAGCAGGGGCGGCA
>CAXTVG010000442.1:395-2706 GCA_964247505.1 uncultured Acidobacteriaceae bacterium | reverse complement strand
CTCTGGCAGAGGCACAAGTAGCCCATGACGCAGTCGTAGCTTTTCGCGCCGGAGACCAACAATCCCTAGCGCCATCGACGATAATCGACCCAAGCCCGATGAAAACCGCAAACGACCTCGCCGAGGAAGCAATCCGTTCTTTTCCCTCCAATCCTCAGAAAAAACTTCTGCAGCGAGTCTTGTTTGACGCGCCAGAGGGAGAATGGCTGACGTTCGACAGTATCAAAGCCGCATTCACGGAAGCCGGCTTAAAAGCCTCCCAAGCGTCTGCCGCCCTCCGTGATTTATCCTGGCAGATCGGTCAGGTTTTTCCCCCCGGAGCATTGGCGAACCTGGATGCCAACATCTGCATCATAGCCGAGCGCATGCGGTCGGCCGGGTCGTTCAACTATCGACTGACGAAAGTTGGCCGCGCGGCACTCGTTCGCATCCTCAAGAACTGAAGCCGACATCAAGATCGCCAGAAGACTGCGAGTTGCAAAGCCAGCTCGGCGAATCCAGCCATACTTGAATATTCCGCCAAATAGTCGTTTGACATAGTGCCATAGGCCGTATTTACGTGCTCATCGCTAGACCCGGCGAGTTGCCGTCTGGACTCGCGATTCGCTCCGACTTGCTCATAGGTGCGGCATTGTATGTAATGAGCTTGGTAATCCCACCTTCATCCATAAGCTTCCAGGTAAGCTTCAAGGTCCTGGTGTCGATTAGCCGCTGAAAAACACTGACGTCATCCACTGACCAAGGCTTCTTTTCTATCAGCCTGTTCCAGGAAATCACGTCAACGATCTCGTCGTCAATGGGAGGAAAGGCTCCGCCCGCCTTGTTTTCGTCTAGCGGACCGCTACCGCGGGCACGGTTCTCAGAGGATTCGAGCCACCGTCGGTTGCCCAGAGAATTCCCGACATCATGGCGTTCGTATCTAAAACCTTCCACTTCCTTGGTTACCCTAATACCTGGTTGGATCCAATGGAACCCGAATACGTCGTAAGGAATGGCGTGATCCAAATCGAACGGTAAGTCGTCGTCATGAACTGACATAGGATCATAGTTCTGTACTCGCCCCGTGATGTACCTGCGTTGTATCCACATCAGTATCCGCTTCTTAATCTCAGGATGCGTCGACAACACGCGCATCGCGTCGCCGGGGCTCTGCTCATCGCGATCATCTGGTGTGACGAAGCGGTCGATCCACTTTGCCAGTACACCATTTCTAGAACAGACGTCCTGTTCTAGCCCTTTCCGGTTAACGGGCCGCGGTGCGTAACGCGCACTTCCACCTTTTTCAAATCCCGCTATGAGCACCGACACGGAAGATTGCCCGAATGACCATTGAGCATCCCCTGCATTAACGAAGCACCATTTCGCAGCCTTGTCGTCATTTGATACGAAAACTAGCCAGTGAAGGACAAAGGCGATGAGAGTGCCTCTGTCAGATTCTTCCCAAGGAGCATCTTTTGCCCGCTTCAACGCAAAAAGCAGCAGGACGTCCAGGAGGTCTCGCGGTAGACGAGCCATCAGCATAGATGGAAGCCCGGTTGGATTCACACTCGTTTCATACCTAAGGGCGTCCTTTAATGAACTGAGGCAGTCCTTCAACATGGTGTTGCAGTCATCCGGGTCGACCAGTTTACGGAAATAAACTTCCGCACCCTTTGCGTTTGCATTATCTCTAAACTCATAAATCGCTTTTGGCGTAGGCCGCCCCACTTTTTCCCGTTCTGGCATGTCTTGCAAGGGCTGGAGCGCTCGAGCCACCCGAAGTGCACCGAGAACAATGTCAGTCTCGGACGCGAAGCGACCAACCTGTTCCATGATAGCGTGCATGTTCTCGCGTACGCCATGATATTGATTCTTGACGAGAGAATATGTCAACTCATCATCGGAGAGCCGAGTTCCGCCTTGTCCAAGCCGCTGGAAGAAGCAAACATATTCATCCGCATTCAAGACGCGTTCATCGACCATTTGGAGAATAATCTTCGAGTTTAACGCTCGTTCTAGAGCTTTCAGCAAAACACTGATTCGACATGTATCTACATTAAACCTTTCTGAGAGTATTTTCGTCGCGTTGTCGTGCGTGGTTTCACTCAGCAGGTTCAAGATCGACTCAAGTGATACTGCGCAGGTCGCATCGATCAGGCCTGCACGATCTCCTTGTTTGAACTTTCCGAACTGCGCGACGGGTGAAGTGATGATTTCATTGTCTCCTTCCTCCTGCCCTTTTCGAGCTTCATCGCGCTGCCTTAGGCTTGGCTTCTCGTTTGGAGCATCCCGCTTGTAGCCAAATGGCTGGCCGGTGCTGTTAACGCGTATC
>CAXTVG010000442.1:0-385 GCA_964247505.1 uncultured Acidobacteriaceae bacterium | reverse complement strand
GCAAGGCACTCAGCGGTCCCTTACCCAAACCGAGGAGAATGGACATGAGTCGTTGCTGCCCGTCGAAGAGTTTAAAATCTTCCTTTTCAAGGACAACCGTCTTGCCCATGTTTGTTATGCCCTGTCCCCCGGCAGCGGGCGTCCGATGCACCATCATGAGGCCGGCTGGATATCCGCGAATGAGGCTGTCCCAGTAGTTTACGATTTGCTCGTTGCGCCAGACCAGCGAACGTTGAATTGGCGGTAGCAGGAGTCTAGGTTCCTGTGGCGGGGCTTCGTCACCGTTCGCAAACCAGCGAGCAAGGCTTTCAATGCTCATGAGTTCGACCTTTTCATCGCCGGAAGGCCGTCCAAAAAGAAACCTTGCTGCACTGCATGACGCAGT
>CAXTVG010000441.1:0-2710 GCA_964247505.1 uncultured Acidobacteriaceae bacterium | reverse complement strand
AGTCCAGTGCGCGCCCTTGCCCAATGCTAATGCTCTTTAAGCCGAAATCTTGAGCCGCTCTTCCAACCGAGCCAATCGCTCCCGCAGCGCCGAAAACTGTTCCGTGTGCGTAGACAGCTGCGCGTTTACGCGCGCCAACTCGCCTCGCATCTCAGTACGGAAATCCTCGAAGTTCTTGTTAATCTCCGCGCGAGTCTTTCCTATATCGGCGCGGTTTAGAAGTGCGCTCCAAACGATGACAAGGGTTGGGACGAGAACGATAAAGATGTCGTGCTGCATGTGGCAATCCTAATCATCCCTTAGCCCGGAGCGCCAGCGAAAACTCGCCATCCAGATTACCCCGGTACCAACCCGGATCACGCCTCCGAACCCGAGCACTCAGTACCAGGTATTGTCCGAATCGTCCGGCGCATCCATATAAGCCACATCCACCACCGTCCCCTGCACCGTTACGTTCGCATTATCCAGCGAGTTCCCCGTGGCCGTGCCATAGATATACACCTGCCCGCCCTCAGCCGTGTACACCTTATGCAGCCCCGTCAGAGCCGCGATCCCCGTTCCATCGCCCTTGTACGACTCAATCGTTCGCACCGCATTTGTGCCCGTATCAAACACCGTCATGCACCCATACGGCGTCGCCGCGCCCGCCTGCGCCTGCCGGTATCGCTCCCCGCCCTGACAGTTCCGCGAACCCACCCACAGCGTGTTGTCATCCGCCAAAACCATCCGCTCATGCGTTCCGTCCGAAATGCCTACCGGCGCACTCACCGTCCCGGTCTGCAGGTTTACCGTCGACAGCTCTCCGGTAAACAACCCATCCGGCTGCTGCTGCTGCCCCGCCACATACAGGGTGTTCCCGCTGAACAGCGCATCGGTAGCCCCGCCCGGCACCGCAATCGTAGCCGCTGTCGCCAGATTCGCTCCCGCCGGCCCCGACGCTCCCGGGTTCAGCACGCTCGCCGGCAGCGGAATCCGCGTCACTCCTGCGGTAACCCCGCCGCACTCCGGCCCGCAGTTGATCACATAAGCCGAAGCCCCATCCGGCGAAAACACCGCCTTGATCGGCCGGTCCACAGCCGCCGCCGTTGTTGTTACCGGAAATACGCAATACTGCGGCAGGTTCTGCGGCTCGCAGTCCTCCGAAGGCGGACTCACCGACCCGTCCGACAGCGTGATCTGGAACGATGTAGGCTTATTAATCGCCGCCTGCTGCTGCTGGGTGGTCAGGTGGACCACGCTGTAAACCGTGTTCTGGTTCTGCACAAACGCGAGCGCCACGGTTCCCGCCGGGTTGATCGAAACCCGGTACACCCCCGGCAGGTTCAGCGCAAATGCTGCCGGCGTCGTCGATGCGTCCGTTACCTGCAGCACGTGGTTCTGTTGCTGGGCCGCCACCGTATACTGCCGGCTCGTGGACGCAAAAAGCGACGACGGCACCTCGCCCGTAGCCGGGGCCGCCAGCAAGGGCGTCGCATTCTCCGCGGCATAATTCACTGCGGTCAGCGAGCCATCCGAAATTGAAAACACCAGCCCGGTCTGTTCCGAAGGCAGGTTCTGGATCGAGATGGGCAGCGACGCGCCGTTGTACCCGCCAATGGGGAAAGCCGCGACCGTGTTCTTGTAGTTATGCCGGACGTCATAAAGCCCGTCGACCAGCGCGAGAGACCCGCGCCCCGAAATCTGCGACGCGATCAGCACCCGGTTCAAAATCCCGCTCGGCGGCAGATTGCGCCCGGCATAGTAGTAGTTCTTGCCGCAAGCCCCAAGCCCCAGCACCACAAACGCCACAGCCGCAACCGACGAAAACACCCGAGCCGACGAGCGGCGAGACAACAGGTTCAACCAGCGCAAATCAAAATCCCCAATTCCCGGCAAGCAGCATCACAGCGATCGAACACGAACCGCCCCCAAGGAAAGCCAAGTATAACAAAGCGCTCCAGCGCCCTAGCGAACACGGGTGCCCCACGTCCCGATTCTGAGACGTGGGTCCGGGTAGGCGCGCGCCCGCGCAACACAAGCGCGCGCCCCCACGACGCCCAGGCCTGTCCGCGTTAGGCTTGTAAGCAACACCCATGGCCACCTTCGAAGAAAACGTCAAGCAGCTCGAAACCATCGTCGCCCAGCTCGAACGAGGCGACCTCCCGCTCGAAGACTCCATCCGTCTGTTTGAAGACGGCATGCGCCTTTCCTCCGCCTGCAAAACCCAGCTCGAAGCCGCCGAAGGCAAGGTTCAGATCCTCATCAAGCAGCGCGACGGCTCGCACACACCCGAGCCCTTTCCGCCCGGGAAGTAAATCTTCCGTCTGCGCGAAAAGCGCTCCTCTAATGGAAGCTCGGCTCCGCTTTGCGCCCGGCTTCGCGCTCCAAACTTTGCCGCACAAACCCTACCAGTTCGGGCGACAGATACCCCGGTGCCGCCACGGGAAACCGGGGTTTCCCCGCAAACAGCCGTCCCGATACCCCCGCCCACCTAGGCTCAAGTGCCTCGCGCGCAACCTCCACGACCGCATCCGCCCGGTCCAGATACAACCGCGCCGAATCCTTGAAGTCCGCCGTCCCCGCGTCCAAAACCGTGAGGTACAGGTCGGGTTTTATGAATTGGAGAATGGAGTTCGACTCCAGAATCGCGTTCCGCGAAACCGTCAGCTCTTTGCGAATACGCGGCATCGCCGCCCCCAGCAGCCCCACCCGTGTGCGCACCCACAGGCTC
>CAXTVG010000440.1:0-2713 GCA_964247505.1 uncultured Acidobacteriaceae bacterium | reverse complement strand
ACACCGCCGCCCAGACCGCCGCGCTCAAAGCCGCCGGCTGCGAGCGCATCTTCCGCGAAAAAGCCTCCGGCGGCCGCTGGGACAGGCCCGAGCTCCGCCGTCTGCTCGAACAGGTGCGCGCCGCGGACGGCCTGGTCGTCTGGAAGCTCGACCGGCTCTCCCGGTCCCTGCGCGACGTGCTCACGATCATGGAGCGGCTCGGCGAAGCCAAGGCCGGATTCCGGAGCCTCACCGAAGCCATCGATACGACCACCCCCGCCGGACGGATGATGATGTTGTTGGGCCAATAACGCGGATGGCGGACCTCCCAAGGGCCGCCTCTCTCGCGGTCAGACCTCACAACGCTTTCTGCGGCGCCCACGGATGTTTACAGGGATGCCTGGAGCTGCGGCACGAGCCCAATGTGAGCGTTCTGGTAGAGGCCCAATAATCGTTGGCGCATCAGACAGTACGACGACACTGCCTCTTGGAGGTGGAAGGCCGCGCTCACGCTTGCCCCACCCCAGAAAGACCCCAGCCGGAGACGCGTTGTCGCCCTGCGGATGCGTACCGCATCCCGCCGCAACATCTCTGCGATCACAGGCGCTTCTTCTCCGTTCCACCGTTCCGCGATCATCGCCAGTTCCAACATGAGCGCAGCGTTCACGCGCAGGCGCTTCAGCCCTGCTTCCCCGCCGACCAGCTCCCACATCTCCGGTGGTTCTACCCGGAGTTGTGCCGCATCCGGGCGCAAGTAGCAGTCCGCAATCAGATGCAGCGCTTCCACGTTGACCCGCTCCACGCTCTCCAGAACTGCCTCAAAGCTCCGGTCACTTCTCCGCCGGCCACGCACGAAGCCGAGCTGATGCGTCGCAACCGCCGCCATCAACAGTACCAGCATCAGCAAGAAGACCACGCGACATGCTCCAGGGCAGACCAGCTGCCACTACCTTAATCGGCTCCTGAGCGCTTCAAGATGAGCCATTGCCTCTGAAGATAACGGAGCCGGTGCAGATTCGGGAAGCCAAAAAGCGATCATCCAATAAATAGACACTGCCTGAAACACCGCGATGCGCGCGTACTCCACTATCGAGAAGTAGCCCATCGTGCGCCAGTAGGCATGGAGCGTGTCTGTAAAAAAGGCGGCCAGGGTCCATGCGATCAAGCCGTACCCTTCCCTCATGGCGTAGTCTCGCCATCTAAGCCCGAGCTGCTGGGATGCCGCAGCGACCCCGCTGAACAGCAAACAAATCAGAATGGTGGTGAACAGACTTGCGCGCGCATCCCACGCATCGAGCCGCGTCCGGGCCGCGGGCGTCATAAACCACGCCATGCAAAACGCCGCCAGCGGAGCAACGGCTCCCATCAGGAGTAGCCGCAGCCGGGCGCCCTCCACCCATCGGCCGCTTCGCCGTAGAACACTTCGGGCGATTTCCAGAACCACGGCCACCTGCAAAAGCAGGTCCACAAAAGCGCCGATCCAGTAGAGCCGCGCGTATAGGGGTTTCGAGCCGAGCCGATACCCCACAAACAGCGTCAGGGTGTAAGCGAGGCCAAATCCAATCCAGCCGGTAAACCAGGGTGCTACGCGATACCTGCGCTTATAAACCAGGACAAAGAACAGGGCGGCGTTCAAGGCAAAGCCTGCCGCCCACAAAATCTTCGCCATTAAAGACAGGTTCACTCACTACCTCACGGTCTTGCCATTCTCTCCGATGACTAGAAACCAAAGAAAGCCAAGATCGCTGTGTATGCAACTCCGACGATACCCTGGGGGCGGGGATTCGAGCCGCTCACGGCCTGCGGGCGTGGGTTTGAACCGCTTACAGCTTGGGGCCGGGGATTCGAGCCGCTCACGGCGTCCGGTCCCATTGTGGAGGACTGCGCCAAAGCGCTCAGGCTGGAGGCGGATACGAGGACGAGGGCGGCGAGCGAAAAGGCGGACTTCTTCATGGGGAGTTCTCCTGGCGCAAGTAGCGCTGAAAGCAGGGTAGTCCACCGGCTTTAGCCAAAGCCCGTATTTTTTCGTAGTACCAGCACGGAAATAACCGAGTGGGAAAACGAAGGCATCCTCCGCTTGCCTGTTCGCCTAAACCGCGCGGACGTTTGGCAGCTCGCCCCAGCGCGTTGTCCAGCGCGGGGAGCTGTATGCCGCGCGAAGTTGCCACGCCGCGGTCTTCGGCCCCGCGCTTAACACGCGGACCGTTCCCCGCCCCAGCTCCGCATTGAGGCTGTCCATCACGCGCCATAACCTTTCCCGCTGCTCCCGGTCGAAATCGCTCCACAGTGCCGGTTGCCGCGCCGATTCCGGCAGCAGTTCCGCGATCATCACCCCGGCCTTCGCATAGCGAAACCCAGCCCGCCAGATGCGCTCGCCCAGGCACACCGCCATCGCCACCACCTCGCCCGTGTCGTTGGTCGCTTCGAGAAATGGTGCGGTCGCGGCATTCGAGTACCAGGCGTCCCCGTTGTGAACATTCGTGTGCAGAAAAACCGATAAATGCGCGGCGGCTACGCCATGCCTTCGCATCTTCTCGGCCGCGCGCGCGGCGTAGGCCGCCATCGCTTCCCGCATCTCCTCCCACCGCAACACCGGCTTGCCGAAGCTCCGCGTCACCGCAATCCCCTTCCGTATCGGCTCAACCAGCTCCAAGGGCAGGCACGAGATGCCGCGCAACTCATAAACCAACCGGCTGCCACTCACCGTCAGCAGCGCCCGCGCCTGGTCCGGCTC
>CAXTVG010000439.1:0-2718 GCA_964247505.1 uncultured Acidobacteriaceae bacterium | reverse complement strand
TCGGCAACGCGCGCCGGAAGCAATGGGAATTGAATGCCTGCGCGTTTTGCGGGATATGCGCGCCGAAGCTCTGCTCCAGCGCGCATACGGAATGGGCTTAATCTCCCGCAAGCGCGGGTTCCAGGCTCGCTCCCGAGCGAAGCCGCCGCTCGTAAGCAGCCAGCTCGGCATCGATGCGCTCCGCGGCCACGCGGCGCTTGATCACGTCCTCGCGATACCGCCGCAAGAAGTAATCGATCGTCTCCACGCGAATCCGGATCGACCCCGATGGCTTGTTCTCGTCCAGATCCTTAAAGGAGAAATACGGCGTACCCGAGCCCTCGATAATGCCTTCGATCACTCCATAAATCGGCGCATCGTGCCCGCACTTAAAGCTCGACATCTCCAGCGCTACCAGGTTAGGGTGACGCGCCGTAAACTTCGCCGCCCACACCTTGTGGTTTGTGCTGGTTGAGTAGCGGTTCTTCCAAACATCCGCGATATCCAGTGGGTGTTGGATAAGTCCCGCACGCACCTCGTCCCCAAACAGCCGCTCTAGCAGGTCCTCATCCATAGGCAGCGTGCTCTGCGAGAAAATCGGATACCCCAGCTTCTGGAACTCCTCCAGGATCTCGTGGTTCAGTCCGGGATCGTGATGATAAACGCGCCCCAGCATGACGATCCCAATGCGGTCCTCGCGTTCCAGCTGGTCCAGGGTCGCCCGCGCATCACGGCGAATCTTCGCCTCGCCCGCGAACAGCGCCTTGTACCCGGCCTCAATCGCGCGCGTGTTCTCCTCGCGCGACAGCCCCAGGTGCGACGACCAGCACTGAAACATCTGCTCCGCGCAGATGCGTTCGTCCCGCGTGTTCAGGATCGGATCGAGATACACCATATGGTTCTCGGCAAAGATATCCGACTCCTTCGTAAACGCCGCCTTCACCGCGTTCGGCGTCGCCGTTACCGTCGGGCACGCGTTCGAGCCAGTCAGGTTGACGAGCGGCGTGTGCAGCACGTCGTACATGGGGAAGAAAATCGCATCGAGCGGCTTCTTCGCGTGCGCCACAGCCAACAGGTTATAGACGTGCGCGATCCCTATCTTGGACGGATAGCAAGGGTCGATCGCCCCCCGCGAAGCCCCCGCCCGGTATAGCTCCGGCGTCGTGTAGTCCGAGTACACAATGTTCTCTGAAACCAATCCCAGCGACGCGAAGTACGCATTGAAAAACGATGCATACTCGTAAGTGTTCAAGAGCCGCGGCAGCCCCACCCGGAACTCTTTGCGCTTTGTCATCAGCGCTGCGCGGTCCTTCACCGACTTACTTACAAACAGCCCTTTCGTCGAGGGCGCCGCGTCCGCCACCACCTCCACTTTGCGATGCCGGAACACCTCGTGCGCCGCGACATCGACATAGTTCGGGTTCTTGGCCATGATTGCGTCCAGCTCCGACTTGATGTCCTTCATATCGGCGACGTCTTCAACCGTGCCTTTCTCGCAGGTAGCGATAATCAACCGCTGCTCGCCCATACGCAGAGGAACCTTGGTCTTCTTATCCTGAAACTCGGTAGGCTTCGGCATTTCAATCATCGTGCCGGAGTTAGCCGACTTAATCAGGATCAGCGGCTCGATCTTCGCTTTCAGATTCGGCTTGCTTGTCGAGCACGAGCTGCCCGCATCGAGATTGGCCTCAATTGCCGCCAGCGCAGGCAGCTCCGGAGCCTTCGCGGCCTGGTCCGCCGGGACAGTTGCGGTGTGCTTGTGCGTCCCATCCGCGTGCGCCGTTTGCTCCACCGTCAGCGACGCGCCATTCACATCCACATCGATAAAGGTCCGCAGGCAGTTGTTCTTGCAGAAGTAGCAGCGCGTATCCTCGTTGCGCGTGGTGCGATAGCGAATATTCGCAACCGCCTCCAGCCCCACAAACGTAGTCGTCCGGCCATTGGTCCACAGCCGCAAAGCCTCCTGCGCCGCCCCGATCGCGCCGGACTCCCCGCAGTGCTCGTGAATGATCACTTCCGGCTCCTTGCCCGAAGCCTTGAAGCTCGCGCGAATAAAATCGACCTCCGCTTTCACGACAGCCAGATTATTCTGCGTCCCGCCCTGCAGCACAAACCGCGTCCCCAGCGCGGATAAGTTCGGAATCGAAGCGACGTACAGAAACACATTCTTCGGCAGCACCGCCGCGAGCCCGGCCAGGATCTCCTCCGCCCGCCAACCCTGCCGCTGGAAATTCACAATATCCGACTGCATAAACACTGCGCAGCCGTACCCAAACACCGGCATCGACTTAGCCGAAAACGCCAGGTCCGAGTACTGCTCGACCTTCAACCCGAATCCCTCGACGGTACTCTGCAAAAAGTATCCGTTTCCAGCCGAGCATT
The DNA here is from genome assembly GCA_964247505.1 of uncultured Acidobacteriaceae bacterium. Classification (GTDB taxonomy): domain Bacteria; phylum Acidobacteriota; class Terriglobia; order Terriglobales; family Acidobacteriaceae; genus EB88. The sequence goes on along the minus strand of CAXTVG010000439.1, from coordinate 357 downwards.
GCGTGTTGAGCTTAAAGTCCTTAACCCGCCCATCTTTGAGCACGATGAGCTTGATATCCTGCCCGCCCACATCCACAATCACATGCGGATCGTCGTAGAACTTCAGCGCCGACTCCGTATGCGCCACCGTTTCCACCAGCGCCACATCCGCGCTCAGCACGTCGCGCAAAATGTCCTTCGCATAGCCGGTGGTCCCAACGCCGAGTACCTCGAGCGATGCCCCCGCGCTCTCGATCTGCGCGCGCAGCTTCTCAAACATCTCGATCGTGTCCTGGATCGGATTGCCGTTGGAAAGCTGGTACGCCTTGCCCACGATATCGCCCTGCGTATCCAGCAGCACCGCCTTAGGCGACGTCG
>CAXTVG010000438.1:0-2726 GCA_964247505.1 uncultured Acidobacteriaceae bacterium | reverse complement strand
GCTCCGGCAGGCCTTTCGCGCGCGCGGTGCGGATGTAGTCCTGCCCCAGCTCCTCGAGCATCGCCGTACGCACCATCCGGGTCAGGATTGCGGCCAACGCCGCGCCCATCGTGACCGCGGGCAGCACGATGTACGCCGGCCCGGCCGCGCCCGAGACCGGCAGCCATCCCAGCCGGATCGAGACCAGCAGGATCAAGATCGGCCCCAGCGCAAACGACGGAAACGAAAGCCCAAACAGGCTGACCACACCCAGCACCTGGTCCTGCCAGCGGTTCCGATGAAGCGCCGCCGCGATGCCCGCCGGGAGCGCCAGTGCGAGCGCGAACACGAGGGCCGCCACGGTCAGCACAAAAGTGTACGGGTAGCGCAAAAGCAGGAGGTGCGTGACGGAATCGTGCAGACGGATGGACTGGCCCAGGTTTCCATGGAATACCCCGCGCCAGTACAGGAGATACTGCGCCCCCAGCGGCCGGTCGAGCCCGTACTGGTGCCGCAGCGCAGCCAGGTCGCCCGCGCGCGCCCCCTCGCCCAGCATCTGCTCCACCGGATCGCCCGGCACTAAGTGAATAAGCAGAAAAACAACCGACACAACGAGCCAGACCACGGGGACGGTGTAGAGCATGCGCCACAGAAGAGCGCGTAAAGCGCGGGTCATGGATGGTAGTGTCGCACGGGATCCTACAAAGACCCGCCACGAAGTGGCCGCCAGCCGCGCAGGCGGTTTTAGGTTTTCGTGATTGCGGAAGCACCACCCAGCGCATTTTCCACCCGCAATTTGCTGATCCTGCGCCCCTGCATTTCGAGCACCGTCAATCGCCGCCCCTCGTACTCCACCCGCTCGCCCGCTTGTGGAATGTGCCCAAGCCTGCTAAGAACAAAACCGGCCAGCGTTTCCACGCCCCCGTCCCGCGGCAGGGTCCAGCCCATTTGCGTTTCGAGGTCGCGGAGAGTCAGGCTGCCTTCCAAGACCAGCGTTTCGCTCGGCGCAGGCAGCAAAGGCGGCGCGGCGGCGACATCGTATTCATCTTCGACCTCGCCGATCAGCTGCTCGATCGCGTCCTCGACCGTGACCAGCCCTACCGTGGACCCGAACTCGTCCACCACGATGGCCAGGTGCCGCCGCCGCTCCTGAAACTCCATCAGCAGGTCGAACACCGGTTTGGTTTCCGGCACGACCAAAACCTCGCGCATGATTGATCGCACCTGCAGGCTCGCCAGCTGCGCGCCCCCTGCGCGAAAGTGCATCAGCCGCGCCACATCCTTGGCGTACACCACGCCGATAATGGCTTCCGGCCCCCGCAGCGGGTCGTACACCGGCAGACGCGAGTGCATATCCTCCACGATCCGGGCGCTCGCCCTCTCCACCGGCATCGACGATGGCAGCGAGACGATGCGCTGCCGGGGGGTCATGATCTCGCGTGTCGGGATTTCGCCGCCCTCGACCGCCCGATGGATCAAGCGCTCCTGAAACGCGGGCAGCACGCCCCCTTCGCGCGCCGAGGTCGCGATGAGCTTCAGCTCCTCCGCCGAGTGGACCGAGCCGTGCTGCGCCGGGGGGGTGCTGAACAACCGCAACACCAGCGCCGCCGAGCGATTGAGCACCACCACCGCGGGCCGCGTGAGCCGCATAAACGCGAGCATGGGACCGGCTACCGCGATCGCCATCTGCTCGCCCCGGCGCAGCGCCAGCGACTTGGGTACCAGCTCGCCCAGCAACACCTCAAAATAGGTGATGGAAATAAACGCCAGCACCGCGCTGAGCAAGTGGGCGTACACCGGCGCATGCGCCACACCGCCCAGCAGCGGCACAAGCACGCCGGCTACAGTCGGCTCGCCGATCCACCCCAGCGCGAGCGAGCACAGCGTGACACCAAGCTGCACAGCGGGCAGAAAATCATCGAGCCGCCCTTGCAAAAGCTCCACCGTGCGCGCCCCCGGCGCCTCATCCGCGATCAACTGCTCCAAACGGCTGCGCCGCATGGAGACCAGCGCAAACTCCGCCGCAACAAAAAAGCCGTTGGCCAAAATCAGCGCGGCGATCGACGCCAAACGGATTAGGAAAACCCCTACCATCGCACCCCGAATACTACGTGACCCGGTGGGATGCGCCTTGGAATTCTCGAGCGATGCGGGAACATTTCCGCCCGGCCTCGCGTACCCTTATCCGTGACGCCCGGCCGCGGGCGCGAGGAGGCTCTTCGCATGAAAGCTAAACTGCCTGTTTTGTTCGCCGCCGGTTCACTCGCGCTGCTGGTGCCCGCCGCCCTCGCCGCGGACGGCACCTTTGAGCGCACCCTCAAGGTCAGCGGTCCCGTCCTGCTGGGCGTCGACACCGGCTCCGGCAATATCCATGTTGCTCCCGGCCCGGTCAACTCGGTTCACATCGTCGGCCATGTCCACGCGGGCTCGAGCTTTTTCGGAGGCGGCGGCTCGTCTGAAGACCGCGTCCAGCAGGTCGTCCGGAACCCGCCTATTAACCAGGCTGGGAACATCATCTCGCTCGGCCATAACTTCAACATAAACAACATCAGCATCGATTACGACATCACCACCCCGCGCGGCACCGACCTGCGCGCCAACTCAGGCTCGGGCGACATCCGCGTCACCGACAACGGCGGCCCGGCTGAGCTCAAGACCGGCTCCGGCAACGTGCAAGAGACCGGCCTGAGCGCGCGCGGTTCGCTCGAATCCGGCTCGGGCGAGATCGCCGCGGGCCAGCTGTCGGC
>CAXTVG010000437.1:0-2729 GCA_964247505.1 uncultured Acidobacteriaceae bacterium | reverse complement strand
CCGGCGGCAGCTTTCCTTCTCTGTTCGGGATTGGCCGTACAAGTGCATGCCCAGTCTGAGTCGGGCCAGGTCGTGGGTACTGTGAAAGACACAGCCGGCGCGGTCATTCCCGGCGCAACACTGACCCTGACCAACAGCGCAAATGGGCTGGTGCTGACCGCGAAGTCGACAAGCAGCGGCGAACTGCGAGTTCCCGCGGTCCCGCGCGGCGATTACACGGCGAAGATTGAAGCTGCCGGGTTTGAGTCGCAGACCGAGCCGATCACTGTAAATGTCACGTCGGCGCAGACAGTGGTTTTCCAGTTGACGCCGGGATCGGTGTCGAGCAACGTGGAGGTGACCGGGGCGGCTTCGCTGGTCAATACGTCGAACCCGACGCTGGGCGAGACGATCCAGGGCAAGCAGATCACCGAGTTGCCGCTGAACGGACGCAACGCGCTGAACCTGGCACTCCTCACTCCGGGAGTCACTCAAGGTGCCGCCGGTGAGAATGGCCAGGACACAGTGGGCCGTTTAGGTGAAACGGGCGGAGGCGTACTCTCAGTGAATGGAACGCGCAGTCAGGCGAACAACTTCATCCTGGACGGCGTCGACAACAATGACGGTCTGCAGAACGTCGTCCTGTTTTTCCCGCCTGTGGACGCAACCCAGGAGTTCAAGCTGACGACGAGTGTTGCGCCCGCGCAGTATGGCCGTGCTGGCGGTGCATTGGTGATCAGCTCCATTCGATCGGGAACCAACCAGCTTCATGGTTCCGCTTTCGAGTTTTATCGCAGCGGTAAGTGGGCCGCAAATCCCAACTACCAATTTCTCGGCGCACCCCCAAGCCCGAATCCATCCTTCAATGAAAGCCAGTTTGGCGGATCCGCAGGACTGCCGATTCTTAAAAACAAGCTATTCCTTTTCGGCGATTACCAAGGCACGCGCATCCTTCTCCCAGTAGGCGGCCATTACGATAATGTGCCAACCGCGCTTATGAGGCAGGGTAACTTCACCGAACTGTTAAATCCTGCCTTGACTGGCGGCAGCTTCATTACTACCTTCCCACTCTTTATACCCAATGCCGCGGCGCTAAACAAAGATCTGGTCACAAACAGCAGGGGTCAGATTTACGATCCGCAGACCAAAGCGCCGTTTCCGGGCAACATCATCCCCGCGGGAAGACTGAACCCGGCCGCTGTGAACTACTTCAACGCCTTTCCTCTTCCCACTCGCACGGATCGAGTCCTGAACAACTACTTCACCAGCAATAATTCCAACCGCAAATTCAACACGTTTGACGCGCGCCTGGACTGGAACCCGAACTCCAACAATCTGTTTTTCTTCCGCTTTTCTTATGACAATTCCACTTCCAACCAGAGCTCGGAACTGGCGCAGAATGGACCGAACAACCCGCCGCTTTCGGCGAACGGCCAAGCGAACTTTCTGCACGGGCGCGGTTACGACCTGGGTTACACCCGCACATTCTCTCCAAGTGTCGTGAACGAGGCTCGCCTTGCGTATAACCGAGACAATTATGCTTTCGCTCCATCGAACAACGGCATCGATGTAGGCTCTATCCTCGGAATCGCGAATACAGACGCAGGCGTACGCAACCAGGGCGGCCCACTTATCGGCGGCGGCAACGGAAGCGAGCTCACCTACACGGGCGACTTCGGTCTTTTTGCTGTACCGCAAAACACATATGAAGGAACAGATACGCTTACCATCAATCGCGGGCCACACTCGCTGAGTGTAGGCGGCACGTACCTCTTTAGGCAGGTTGCATTCTTTCGACCCATCATGGGCAAGGGCGGCTTTTTTGTAGATGGACAAGGAGCAGAGTTCACAGGCTACGAAGAAAGCGAATTCCTAGTCGGGGGTCTCGACAATTACGCGATCGGCGCGCAGACCGGCTACTTTGCAAATAATAGCCAGGAAGACGCGGCTTTTGCCCAGGATGACTGGCGCGTGAACAATCGTCTCACTCTCAATCTTGGATTGCGGTGGGATTTGCTGACCTGGCCATCCGAAGTACAAGGCAGGCAGGCGTCTTTTGATGTCGCGACCGGCACGGTTCTCCTGGCAAGCAGGAATGGAGTTCCGAGCAGTATCCGCAATCAGGATTATACAAACTTCGCCCCGCGCGTGGGCTTTGCCTATGACTTGAGCGGGGATGGCAAAAGCGCCCTCCATGGCGGGTACGGCATCTTTTACTTCCCCGATTACGGCGGTATCTCGAATCAGCTGGGACAACAGCCGCCCTTCGGTGGAGACGTTACCTATTTTGCCCGCAATGGATACTGCCTCACTATGACCGGGCAGACAGCCGCGCCAGGTGCTCCATTCGGCTGCAACGGCTATACGAGCCCAGCGGCAGTGACGTCGCCATTGCCGCTGCCCGGCTATCCAAACTTCAACCCAGCTGCCCCTCCGCAAGGCTTAGGCGGGGTCGCCGTAAACCGGAACGACCGGCACAGCCGCCTTCAAGAGTGGAACCTGCAGATTCAACAACAATTTAGCCAAAAGGACGTGCTCAGCCTTGCTTACGTCGGAACCAGAGGCGACCGGCTTTCAACTTACTACAATGACTACAACGATTACACCATCGGTGGAACTACGCGACCGCTTCCAAACCTCGGCGGCATCGTCTACAACGAATACAACGGCTTTTCAAACTACCAAGGCTTGCAGGCGCATTTCGATCACCGGGGTACCAATTTCCTGGCGACTGCTTCGTATGCATGGTC
>CAXTVG010000436.1:0-2730 GCA_964247505.1 uncultured Acidobacteriaceae bacterium | reverse complement strand
AAAATCATGTCGTCAGCGCCCCTGTGCCTACAGAGACGCTGACAGTTGGAAACCGTCTACTTTCCGGCGAGTATACCGGCAAGCAGCACAGCGAGAGCAAGAATCAAGCGCACAATGCGTTTGCCATTGCCCTCAAAGGCGAAATACACCTTCATTCGCAACACCACCTTCCAGCAGGCCGGATTCCTCAATCCGGCCTGGCTAGTCACGTTTGAACGCGACCCGCGTCTGTGGCGCATGTGCATCCCTGCGCTTGTGTGACGGCCAGAGGCGTGCTGGCGTGGTGCGCTGAGTCTACCCCGAGCTACGCGCGTGGGAAACGTTACTCTCGATTCCCTTGCCCACACGTTCTTCAAGTCACGCGTAGGCCGCTGCTCCAGCATGGGTGGAGCGCAGGCCGGGTGCGCGATGCTCGGATGGCTGTAAGTTAGTGGAAGGAGATTTCCTATGCGCCGCATTCGTTTCCACTCACCCAGCCGTCGCCGTTTTTTGAAGCAGGCCACACTTGCGGGCGCTGCGGCCCTGACAGCCCGGCGACCTCTGTTTGCCGCAACTGGGGATAGCGGCGGGGCGGTGCAGGCCGCCGTCGCGAACCGCGCGCCACTCGCGCCGAATGCTTTCAGTGCCCTGCCCTTGGGCGCGGTGCGGCCGGCGGGGTGGCTGCGGATGCAGCTTGCGATTCAGGCGAGTGGGCTGGGTGGCCATCTGGATGAGACCTGGGCGGATGTGGGGCCGGACTCGGGCTGGCTGGGCGGCACGGGCGAGAGCTGGGAGCGCGGGCCTTATTTTCTGGACGGGCTGTTTCCGCTGGCGGTGCTGCTCGGCGACGCGCGGCTCAAAGCCAAGGCGCAGCGGTACATCGATTGGACGCTCGGGAGCCAGACGCCGGATGGGATGTTTGGGCCGAAGAGCAACAACGATTGGTGGCCGCGGATGGTGATGCTCAAGGTGCTGACGCAGTACGGGGAGGCGACCGGCGACCCGCGGGTGATCCCTTTGATGACGCGGTACTTCGCATATCAGCGCGCAGCGCTGCCGGGCAGGCCGTTGCGGGACTGGGGCAAGTACCGTTGGCAGGACAATGCTTTGTCGGTGATCTGGCTGTACAACCGGACGGGCGAACCGGGGCTGATCGATTTAGTGAAGCTGCTCCACGCGCAGGGGCACGACTGGCAAGGGCAGTTCGCGGACTTCAAGTACACGGAAAAGACAACGCGCGAGCAGCTTCGGTTTGATGAAAACGGCGACAACGGCCTGAAGGACGCGGCGCTCTCGACCCACGGAGTGAACAACGCGCAGGCGCTCAAGGCCGCGCCGGTGTGGTCGGTGGTGACGGGCTCGGCTGTGGACCGGGCAGGGTTCGACCAGATGCTCGGGGAGCTGGACAAGTATCACGGGATTCCGAACGGGATGTTTTCAGCCGACGAGCACCTGGCCGGGCGCAACCCTTCGCAGGGCATCGAGCTGTGCGCGGTGGTAGAGGCGATGTTTTCGCTCGAGCAGTCGCTTGCGATCCTGGGCGACCCGGCGATCGGAGACCGTCTGGAAAAGCTGGCCTACAACGCGCTGCCGGGCACGTTTACCGACGACATGTGGGCGCACCAGTACAACCAGGAGCCGAATCAGGTGGAGTGCTCGCTGCACCACAAGCCCTGGACGACGGACGGGCCGGAGTCGAACCTGTACGGCCTGGAGCCGAACTTCGGCTGCTGCACGGCCAATTTCCACCAGGGGTGGCCGAAGTTTACGGCGAGCTTATGGATGGTTGCGCCTGGAGGAGGATTAGTGGCCGCGGCGTATGCGCCGAGCGAGGTGCGGACCGTGGTAGCCGGCGTGCCGGTGCATGTTGTGGAGGAAACTGAATATCCGTTTCGGGGGACCGTGCGGCTGACGGTGAACCCGGCGGCTGCGCACGCGTTTCCGCTGTTGCTGCGGATTCCGGGCTGGGCCGCGGGTGCGACGGTGCGGGTAAATGGGACGGTGCAGCCTGCGCCTGCGGCTGGGACATTCGCGACCGTGCAGCGGACCTGGAAGCCGGGTGACGTGGTGGAACTTGCGTTCCCGCTCGCGCCGCGCGCTTCGCGCTGGTTCAACGATTCAGTAGCGCTGGAGCGGGGGCCGCTGGTGTTTTCGCTCCCCGTGGGCGAGGACTGGGTAAAGCTGCGCGACCGGGGCATGACGGCGGACTGGCAGGTGTATCCTTCCTCAGCCTGGAACTATGCGCTGGCGTCGGCGCAGCCTGAAGCCGTCGCGGTAAAGGAAAACGCGCTCGGAGTGCGGCCGTTCGCGCTCGCGTCCGCGCCGGTGACGCTGGCCGTGAAAGCGCGCAAGCTGCCGAAATGGGAGGCGGAAGATGGGGTTGCAGCAGCGCCTCCCGCGAGCCCTGCTTCCAGCCAGGAGGCGGAAGAGACCATCACGCTTGTGCCGTATGGGGCGGCAAAGCTGCGAATCACGGCGTTTCCGGCGCTGGGTTAAGGGAGAGAAGAAAACCGCCTGCGCGGCTGGCGCCCCGTGGGTGTTTTTGTTGATGCTGGGGTCTGAGTAGCAGCGGAACAGAAAACCTACATAAGGCCTGGCGCGTTGGGTTTAAAGCTCATCAATGGCGGCGGTGGCCGGATTCCGCAAAGGCCTGAGTTCTCCTCGCGTAACGGCGTCCGGCAGGGTGAAGGCGTATCTCGCCCTGTTCTTTGATAACGATCTGGTCGCTTTTTCCATCGTGGAAGTAAACAC
>CAXTVG010000435.1:0-2737 GCA_964247505.1 uncultured Acidobacteriaceae bacterium | reverse complement strand
GCAGAACGCAATCGAGTTGCGGAAGCGGAACAGCGCGGATGTGGAGCCGCGTACCGAGCATGAACGAGTAGAGGGACATGATGCCTTCATCTGCGCAATAAAGAAGTAATGGGCGCTTCGGTCTCATGGTTTCTCCCAATTTGCACTTTCGGACAAAAGTCAGGTGCGGCGGTAATTCCTTTAAGAGTGTTGCTTCTTCGTGGAGCTACGCGGAGGAGCTGCATTGGAGGAGGCGACTTTGAGCCTGCGTCGCTCACCAAAAGCACGCAGGACTGCCGACGCGAATGCGTGGGCAAGGTAACCCTGGCCTTTGCAGGCTGAGCAAACGCTCTGCGCTCCAGTCGCGCCGGCCAGCATGCCGGTACCGGAACAGGTGGGGCAGCCAGTGATACCGCCAGCACCGCGACAAATGGAACAACTGCGGGCGGGCGCTCCAGCGAAGGAAATGCAGGCGCAAACAAGCGGTATCGAAGAACGGTTGGCTCTTGTGATCAGATTGAGGGCGGCGGACATGGCGTGCTCTCCAGCACCGGGCTGCCGATGCTAGAGAGGACGTTAATCCGGGTCGCAAACTCCGTCAAACTTGAGCGAAAAGGGGCAGGGCGAGCCTTACTGCGAATCGTCCAACTCCGTCCAGAGCCACGCAAGGTCGACGTAGCATGCTGTCATAGAGGACTGTAGAGTTGTTTCCCGGATTTCGATCCAGCTGTTCCCTTTCCACACCGAGGCCGATCGCGTTTCAGGGTCGATCAGCCAGATGTCGGGAGTTCCCATCCCTTCAAGATCCCTGGCGCGTGCCTTCAACTCCGAAAACTTGTCGAAGGGGGAGAGAATCTCGATCGCAAGAAGAGGCGCTTCGACGATGGTGTGCCTGGGCGCGGACCCGCGGCGAACAACAACGATGTCCGGTAAACGTATCGTTGTGGACGAAGTTCTCGTATGGGTCTCGAGCGAGCAGGAGATGGCCCATTCCTTGCGGTGCGCGCGGAACCACTCGTAAAGGAGTCCTTGTACGGCTCCATGGAAAAATCCGGTCATGCCTTTCTCCTGCGTTACGCCGTCCACGTACTCGACGGGCTGCTCGTAGCTGGTTTCAAGGTACTCACCGATGGATACAGCAGGAACAGTGCCCATGACTCGCCTCCAGAGAGGAATGCTGCGGGTAGTGTAAATCCTATGACCAGAGGAGCTCTGCCTAGCGCTACCGCCGTCAGCCGTGTCTGTGACCAGCGGCTCGCGTGGGATTGGGGCAAGAAAAGCCGGCGAAAAGCGTGCTGCGATAAGCGATCTGCTCCATTCCCGCTTCGCTTGAAAGGAGCAGATCGGATAGGGCGCGGCGGGGGGACTCACCGTCCGAAGTTGCGGGTCTCGAGTGCGTTTGCTGCTTTCTCGCGGGTCGGATAGTACCCCGATTCCCGAGAATATGGGCCGCACGCACAGGCAGTGCCGATGTAGTAGCCGGCCGCCGACCTGAGTACCTGCAGTTCCAGCACTGTCCCGCATTCAGGACAGGTGGAAGCCGCGCCGCTGGCAATGGTTTCGCCTGGAAGCATGGAAGTTCTCCTTGGGTGAAGTAGGTAGTTTCAGAACAGGTTCAGCTGCGGTGTGCCGCAAGCGGCAGACTCGCGAGCTTCAATGGTGATTTGCACGAGGGACTTACCGACGCGCATCGTAAAGCCGATCCGTTGCTCAAGCTCGCTTACCATACGAAACGCCTGCGGGTCATGCTGCTCGATTGCGACCAGGTCGACCGCGGTCGAGAAAATGCAGACTCGGCAGGAAAAGCGTCGCAGGTAACCGCCTTGTGTGCCATCGCCGTGGTACCCGGGCACGTACACCGGGTGGAGCCGCTCGCCTTTCTGATGATGCCAGGTGAGCACATCCTCTAGCGTTTCCTCGAAGATCGGCATCCAGCTCCACACTTCCCTTCCCGCAACCGAAAGCGCCGTGTTTTGCTTCCATGGCTCCTGCTTCGCGCGGGCGTGAGACTCCTCAGCGCGGATTCCGGTGCAGCTGATGATCACCTTCTCTGGGAGCGCTCGGATGAACTTCTCGATCGGGCCACGCTTGAGATCGGAAGTGCACTGGCGGGTGCTTGAACTCGGAAACATGCCGCGGCGTTCGACCATCTGGAGGTAGGTTTTGTTCGGATTGCGGACAAGGTGGAGCGGCAGGCCGAACCGCGCTACCTGACCATCGGCCCATTCTGCCGCGGGGACCGGAGCAACGTGCTCAAAACCTGTATCGGCCATGACCACGTACTTTGTTGTTTCGGGAAATCTCTCACAGATGTACCCGAGCATGCGGTGTGAGTCTTTGCCGCCCGAGTAGTTGATGACGAAAGCTGCAGGGTGCGTGGGGTCCGTGAACAGTTTGAGCAAGTAGTCGGGCAGATCGTCGGTAATAGTTGGTTCGGTGCTGGGCATAGTGGACTCCTGAGAGTGCGTAGCACAGGGGCCTGCTTTGGAAGGAAGACCCCTGTGTTGAGCGACTCGGTTAGCTGGTCAGCCCTCCCTGGCCTTAGACCCGAAGTAGAAGCCGAGAGCAGAGCCGATGAGCCCCGTTAGCGCGGGAAGCAGCTTATCGAGCAGGGCTGCCGTCTTTTCGTAGTCGCCATGCGTGGAGTAGAGCGCGAAACTGACAACAATGAGAAATGTCAGGATAAGACCGAAAGTTATACCGGCACGTACCCAATCCCGTCTCGGCTCTGGATCATATTTAAGCTCAGCCAACGGTT
>CAXTVG010000434.1:0-2737 GCA_964247505.1 uncultured Acidobacteriaceae bacterium | reverse complement strand
TGAACAATGCGATCGACGATGATTTCTCAGACAGGTTTGAGTACTTCGGGCTGCGAACGGTGTATGACCGGTATCTGCTGCGGCACCCGATTACGCGCAAGGTGATTGAAACGCCGCAGTATTTCTTTTTGCGGGTGGCTTGCGGGTTGGCTTTGTCGGTGACGGAAGCTATCCCTTTCTATAGGCTGCTGGCGGCGCATGATTACATGCCTTCGTCGCCGACCTTGTTTAATTCGGGGACCAAGCACCCTCAGATGTCGAGTTGCTACCTGATCGATTCGCCGGCGGACTCGCTGGATGCGATCTATGACACTTACAAGCAGGTGGCGCTGCTTTCGAAGTTTTCGGGCGGGATTGGGCTGGCGTTTCATCGGGTGCGGTCGGAGGGGTCACTGATCCGGGCGACCAATGGGCTGTCGAATGGGATTGTGCCCTGGCTGCGAACTTTGGATGCTTCAGTCGCGGCGGTAAACCAGGGCGGGAAGCGCAAGGGTGCGGCCTGTGTGTATCTGGAGCCGTGGCATGCGGACGTTGAGTCTTTCCTAGAGCTGCGGGATAACACAGGGGACAATGCGCGTCGGACGTATAACCTGAATACCGCGAACTGGATTCCCGACCTGTTTATGCGGCGGGTGGATGCGGACGGGACTTGGTCCTTGTTCGACCCGAAGGTTGTGCCGCACTTGACGGACCTGTTTGGGCCGGAGTTTGACGCGGCGTATGAGGCGGCGGAGCGCGAAGGGTTGGCGATGCGCACGGTCAAGGCGCGGGATCTGTACGCGCGGATGATGCGGACGCTGGCTGAAACCGGCAATGGCTGGATGACATTTAAAGACACGACGAACCTGCGCTGCAACCAGACGGGCAAGCCGGGGAATGTGGTGCACCTTTCAAACCTGTGCACGGAGATCACGGAGGTGACTTCGGGCGAGCAGACTGCCGTGTGTAACCTGGGGTCAGTGAACCTTGCGCGGCATGTTTCGGGCGGGCGGTTTGATTTTGAGAAGCTGGCCCATACGGTGCGCTTGGCTGTTCCTATGTTGGACCGGGTGATTGATATTAACTATTACCCTGTTCCGCAGGCTGCGGGCTCGAACTCGCAGTGGCGGCCTGTGGGGCTGGGCGTGATGGGCCTGCAGGATGTGTTCTTCCAGTTGGGGCTAACTTTCGATTCGGTCGAGGCCCGGGAGTTATCGACGCGGATCCAGGAGGAAATTTACTATCACGCGCTGGTGGCTTCGTGCGACTTAGCTGAAAAGAATGGAGCGCATCCGGCGTTCGCGGATACGCGGGCGGCTTCGGGTGAGCTGCAGTTCGACCTGTGGGGCGTGGTTCCTCGCGACCTCGCGCGCTGGTCGGTGTTGAAGGATCGGATTCGCAAGCATGGGCTGCGGAATTCCCTGCTGATCGCAATTGCGCCGACCGCGACGATTGCTTCGATCGTTGGGTGCTATGAGTGTATTGAGCCGCAGATTTCTAACTTGTTTAAGCGCGAGACCCTATCTGGGGAGTTTCTTCAGATTAATCGGTACTTAGTTGAGGAGTTGAAAGGCCGCGGGCTTTGGAACGAAGGGGTGCGGACGCGGATTAAGATGGCGGAAGGCAGCGTACAAGGTTTGACGGAGCTGCCCGAGGATATCCGGCTGCGGTACCGGACGGTGTGGGAGATGCCGATGCGGGCGATCATCGATATGGGCGCGGAGCGTGGGGCGTATATCGACCAGTCGCAGTCATTAAACCTGTTCGCGGAGTCGCCGAATATCGGTCGGTTGAGCTCGATGTATATGTATGCGTGGAAGGCTGGGGTGAAAACGACCTATTATCTTCGCTCTCGGCCGGCTACGCGGATTGCCAAAACAACCGTGGGGCAGGCGGCGCAGGGGAATGCTCCTGTTCCCGCTCCGGTAAGTGCGGTGGCTTGCTCGCTGGATAACCCGGAATCGTGTGAGGCCTGCCAGTAAATTTGTGAACTCACGTTCAGAGTCGAGACGTGGGGTCCCCACGTATTTGTTGCAGAGGAGAGTGTTATGTCATCAGCAGTGGAAGTACCCGAATCGATTCTTGACCCAGGGATGTGTTTGACCCTGAGGCCGATGAAGTACCCTACCTTCTTTGAAATGTTCAAGGACGGGATTAAGAACACGTGGACTGTCGAGGAGATTGATTTCTCGACCGACCTGGTGGACCTGAAGCAGCGACTTACCCCAGCCGAGGTGCATGTGATCCAGCGGCTGGTGGCTTTTTTTGCGACTGGCGACTCGATCGTTTCCAACAACCTGGTGCTGAACCTGTACAAGCACATCAACTCGCCGGAAGCGCGGCTGTACCTGTCGCGGCAGTTATATGAAGAAGCCGTGCATGTGCAGTTCTACCTGACACTGCTCGATAACTACATTCCGGAGCCGAGCGAACGGAACGCGGCGTTTGCGGCGGTCGATAACATCCCTTCTATTTCAAAGAAGGCCGAGTTCTGCATGAAGTGGATGGATTCGATCCAGAATCTGGACACGCTTGAAACAGACGAGCACCGGCGGCAGTTTCTCTTGAACCTGATCTGCTTTGCGGCTTGCATCGAGGGGCTGTTCTTTTTCGCGGCGTTTGCGTATGTATATTTCTTCCGCTCGCGGGGGATGCTGCACGGGTTGGCGGCGGGGACGAACTGGGTGTTTCGCGATGAGAGCGCGCACCTGGAGTTTGCGTTCGAGGTCGTCAATACGGTGCGGGAGCAGAACCCGGG
>CAXTVG010000433.1:0-2738 GCA_964247505.1 uncultured Acidobacteriaceae bacterium | reverse complement strand
CAGCGACGGTTAGCTTTCCGCTGTTGATCGGCCTTTCCGTGCTGCTCCAGCCGGCCATGATCATTCGCTTCTATCAGGGCTGGGTACAGATGCTGTTTATCGACGTTCCCCTGATGCTGATGTCCACCTTTTCCGTATCTTCGTTCTATCTCGTTTCGCAAAAGGAGCTGTTTCCCAAGTCCTGGCTCCGCACGGCAATCTATGTGCCTTTCCTTGTGTCCTTCGGCATCGGCCTTACACTTACCAATACAGTCGCGGTCATGGAAGCCCTGCTCGGTATCAAGAGCGCCTTCAAGCGCACGCCCAAGTACCGCGTCGAGAAGCGCGGGGAAAAGTCGCAGGCTGCGGCGAAATACCGCAAGCGCCTGGGTATTTTCCCATGGCTGGAACTAGCGATCGGCACTTACTTTGCGGCCGCTGTCTGGTACGCGGTCGCGAATAGCAACTTCTTTACCGTCCCCTTTCTGCTGCTCTTCGTCATCGGCTATTGGTACACCGGACTTACCTCCCTGCTGCAGGGACGGTTAGAGCGCTGGCGTAAAGGGGGTGCCAACCTGGATGAGTCCTCGCCCAAGCCGTTCCCGGTAGGCGTGTAGGGCGCGAGGGACAGCGCCCTTGCTGTTCGCCTAAAACCGGATCCCAAACGTAACCGGAATCAGCTCTTCAGTTCCGGTATGAAAGGTATTCGGGTTGGTTGTCGCTGTTTCCGCCGGCGTGTTCACGAATACATACCGGGCTTCCGCAAACAGCTTTGCCTTCGAGTATTGCCCAAACGGTTTGAAGGAAATGCCAGTGCCGATGTTCCCTCCCAGCGCATTGTCGCTTACGCTGTCGAAGGTCTGATTTGTAACATAGGTGCCGCCGTAATAAGGGTCGAACGACTCGACCGGCGCTGTGAAGTTGGTGCTCTTGTGATACCAGCCGCCGCCGCCGATGATGTACCCGGCATAACTATGTTTGTCGCTATTGAAATAGTAGAAGACGGGCTCGGCCGTCACACTTAACGTGTGGACATTCCCGCCGATGCTTGCGATTCCACTCGAAGACAAGCCCAGAGCAGGATCGAGCTGGGAGTAGAGCGCCGAGAGAGTCGTGCCCGGTATTTTGTTGCTGTCCCACTGGAACTCGCCCAGCAGCGCGAATCGCTTGGTAAAGTTCCACCCTGCGCCCACCAGGAAATTGCCGCCCCAGGTGATCGTGGGATATTTCTGTCCTGTTCCGATGACAGAAGTAAACCCGCCGCTCGCCGCATTGCCGATCGGCGCGGTAAATCCGCCGCCCGCTTCAAACGCCAGATGACTCCACGTGCCATTGTCGCTGGAAGGATGATATCGGCCGCCGCCGTAGCCGCCGCCGTACTGCGGCGCGATGGTTCTCATCGTGCCATTCGGACCCGAGGCGAGAGAGCGCCCATCGATGTCCTCGCCCGCGTAAGGGTTATACCCGCTCGCTGACGAAGAATACGCAATGGGCTGGAGTACAGGGGAAGGGTCCGCCTGGGCCTGCGCAAAGGCCGGAAGCGCCGTCAAGGAGAAGGCCGCCGCGGCGGCAAGGGCACAGTATTGGGGGGTTGATGTCATTCGCAAAGCATTCCTCACGGAAGAACTCAAGTTTTTCGAACCGCTATACCTGGTTTCAACACGGTTTCTCTTAAATGGATGCGCTCGCGTTCCGGAATGTTAGCGTTCTCGCCCAAAACAAAAGGGCCGGTTCCCCGGCCCTCTTTGTGCGCAAGCGAACGGACTATTGGATGTCGAACTGCTCCGGGTGCAGACTCGGGTCCGACTTGATGATGATGGTTTTGCCAGTCATCTCCTCGTACTCGTTGATCCAGCGCCCGCTGCCGCCCTTAAGCTGCTTGACGACCTCCGGGTTCACACGCAGCATCACGTCCTTGCCCTCCAGGTGACGCTGCATCTTGCGCAGTTCGATGTAGATCTCGTTGCACACGGTGATCGGGCTCTTCACCATGCCGGTGCCCGCGCACACCTCGCACTGCACACTCAGGGTACGCTCCAGCGACTGCTTGACGCGCTTGCGCGTGATTGCCACCAGTCCGAAGTCGTTGAACTGCAATACTTTGGACGGTGCGCGGTCCACTTTCATTGCTTCTTCGAGCGCGGCCAGCACACGGTGCCGGTTTTTGCGCTCGTCCATGTCGATAAAGTCGATGACGATGATGCCGCCCAGGTCGCGCAGCCGTATCTGCCGCACGATTTCAGGAATCGCATCGAGATTGGTCTTGACGATCGTGTCCTCAAGCCGCGCGGTTTTGCCCACGTACTTGCCGGTGTTGATGTCGATCGCGACCAGCGCCTCGGTCTGATTGATCACGATCGATCCGCCGGACTTGAGCCAAACTTTCGACTTGAGCGCCTTGGAAATCTCTTCCTGGATGCCGAAGTGCTCAAACAGCGGCGTTTCCTTGGTGTAGAGCTTAACGCGCCGGACGAGCGACGGCTGGAAACGGTTCAGGAAGCGCACAATCCGCTCGTACTCCTGCTCCGTGTCCACCCAGATGGTCGAGAAATTGCTCGACACCTGATCGCGCAGAATGCGCTCCACCAGGTTCAGGTCGTGGTAGATCAGCGCCGGGGCTTTCGCAGTGTCGGCCCGCTGCTTGATCTCGGTCCACAGGCTGATCAGGAAGCGGAGGTCGGCCCGCAGTTCCTCCTCGCTCGCGCCTTCAGCCGCCGTGCGGACGATGAAGCCGCCCGAGCTTTCACCCTTTTCGTGGA
>CAXTVG010000432.1:2437-2741 GCA_964247505.1 uncultured Acidobacteriaceae bacterium | reverse complement strand
GCACGCTGACCTTGCGGGCTCGCTCAAATACAACTTTCCCGACGCGCGTTATGTGCTGGAGCGGGCTTCGGCGCGGGAGTCGACAGCGCGGGTCGCAGCCGGGGCCATTGCAAAGTTGCTGCTCGGCGAGCTTGGGATGGAGGTTCTGTCGCATGTTGTGCGCGTGGGCCGGGCGGAGCTGGACCGCGATGCCGCTTGGGACGAGATCGCCGCGCTGGCCCGCAAGGACGAGGTCGTGCTGGGCTGCGTCGATGAAGAAGCGGAAGCGCGGATGAAGGGCGAGGTGGACCTGGCGCTGCGCGCG
>CAXTVG010000432.1:0-2427 GCA_964247505.1 uncultured Acidobacteriaceae bacterium | reverse complement strand
CACCGGGGACTCGATCGGTGGCGTGGTTGAGGTGGTGATCCACGGCGCGCCCGCGGGTATCGGCACGTATGCGAACTGGGATGAGCGGCTGGATGGGCTGCTCGCGCAGGCTGTGATGAGTTTGCAGGCGGTGAAGGCGGTAGAGCTGGGCCGAGGTGTGACCGCGGCCGAGTCGCTGGGCTCGGAGGTGCACGACGCAATCGGGTACGCGGAGCCAGCGAACGGCGGCCATACCCGCTTCACGCGCGAGCGCAACAATGCGGGCGGGGTTGAGGGCGGTATTTCGAATGGCGAGGACAGCGTGGTGCGCGGGTACTTGAAGCCCATTTCCACGCTGCGGCGGCCGCTGGCATCCGTAACCTATGCGGGTCGCGAGGAGACCAAGGCCGCGTATGAGCGCTCGGACGTGTGCGTTGTCCCGGCGGCGGGGGTAGCGGCGGAGGCGATGGTCGCGCTGGCGTTTGCGCGGCTGGCGGTGGAAAAGTTCGGCGGCGACTCGCTGCGTGAGTTGAAGCGGAATTATGACGGCTACATCCAACAGATTCAAGCCTATTAAGAGCAGAGATGATCCGAGAGATTGTGAAGTACCCCGACCCGGTGTTGCAGCGGGAAGCCGAGCTTGTGACCGAGTTCGACGGTGAGCTGCAGACCTTGGTCGACGATATGTTTGAGTCGATGTACGCGGCCAAGGGCATTGGGCTGGCCGCGCCGCAGATCGGCGTGTCCAAGCAGATCACGGTCATCGACCTTTCGTTTGAGAAGAGTCCGGAAGAAAAGCTTGTCTTAATTAACCCCGAAATTACCTTCCGCGAAGGGCGCCAGCACGAGGAGGAAGGCTGCCTATCGCTGCCGGAAATCCGCGAAAAAGTATCGCGTTCGGCCAAGGTGCGGGTGCGCGCGCAGAACACCAAAGGCGAATGGTACGAAATGGACGGGGAGGAGCTGCTGGCGCGGGCGTTTCAGCACGAGATCGACCACCTGCACGGGGTCCTGTTTTTCTCGCGCGTGTCGATGCTGAAGCGCGACCTGATTCTGCGGCGCATTCGCAAGATGCAAAAGGCGGGGGAGTGGTAAACCCCCTGCGGCTGGTTTTCTGCGGGACGCCGGACTTTGCCGTGCCCTCGCTGGCGGCGCTGGTTAAAGCCGGCCATGAGGTTGCGCTGGTGCTCACGCAGCCGGACCGGCCCAGCGGGCGCGGTATGCAGCTCTTGCCGCCGCACGTAAAGCAGTGGGCGCTCGCGCACGGTCTTGCGGTCGCGCAGCCGGAGAAGATTCGCTCGAACGAGGAGTTGCGCGCGCAGCTCGAGGCGATTGCGCCGGATGCGATCGTGGTGGTCGCCTACGGGCGGATTATTCCACCGTGGATGCTTGCGCTGCCTCGGCTCGGGAATATCAACCTGCACGGGTCGTTGCTGCCCAAATACCGCGGCGCCGCGCCGATCCAGTGGGCGGTTGCAAGCGGCGAGCGCGAGACCGGGGTGACGACGATGCTGCTGGAAGAGGGCCTGGACACCGGGCCGATGCTCGAGCGGGCCGTGCTCGCGGTCGCGCCCGATGCTACAGCGGCGCAAATTTTTCCTGAGCTCGCCGAATTGGGCGCGCCGCTGGTGCTCTCGACGCTCGCGGGACTGGCTGCAGGAACGCTCGCGCCAGAGCCGCAAAACAATGCGGAGGCGACGCACGCGCCGATACTGACCCGCGAGGACGGGCGCATCGACTTTTCGCGCACCGCTCAGGAGATTTACAACCGTTGGCGCGGTTTCCAGCCCTGGCCGGGGGCGTGGAGCGTGCTTGCGGGCAAGAAGTTCACCGCTGTGCGCATGGCGCTCGATTTGGATGCAGCCGGAGAGCTCGGAACCCTGCGCGTCGAAGCAGGCCGGCTGTATGCCGCTTGCGGGGGCGGGACCGCTGTGGAGCTTCTCGAAATCCAGATCGAAGGCAAGCGCGCCGTTGCTGCCGCCGATTTTTTGCGCGGCCACACGGGAATCGCAGGTGCGCGCCTTGGCTGACGCTTCCGCCATCGCCCCGGCGCGGGTCGCCGCCTCCCATGTGCTGCTCGCGGTGGAGCGCGGGACGGCGCACGCGGACGACCAATTGCGTTCGCCGCGCGTGGAAGCGCTTTCGCGACAGGACCGCGACCTCACGACCGAGCTGGTACTCGGCACGCTGCGTTGGCAGGCCGTGCTGGACCGCGAGCTCACCGCGCGGCTCAAGCATCCGGGCTCGGACATGCACCTGGGCGTGATCGTCGGGCTGCGTCTGGGGGCGTACCAGCTTTTGTTCCTCGACCGCATCCCGCCGCACGCGGCGATCAACGAGAGCGTCGAGCTGGCGAAACAAGCGGACGGGCCGCAGATGGCTGGCCTCACCAATGCCCTCCTGCGCCGCCTGCTGCGCGAGCGGGCGCAGCTGCAAACCCTGCGCACC
>CAXTVG010000431.1:0-2750 GCA_964247505.1 uncultured Acidobacteriaceae bacterium | reverse complement strand
GTGGCGGCGGTGGCCGCGGCGATCGCGCGGGCGGAGGAGGCGCGGGGCGCGAGCGGCCGGGTGGTGGTGCGCTACTCGGGGACCGAGGCGCTGGCGCGGGTGATGATCGAGGCGGAGTCGGAGGCGGCGATGCGGGAGCACGCGGAGCGAATCGCGGGGGCGATCCAGGCGGAGCTGGGGGCATAGCGCGAAGCATAAAACACGTCCCGAAGGGACCGCCAGCCGCGCAGGCGGTTTTAATTATGAACGTCGTAGCATGGCAAAACCGATTGAGTACCACGTGTGAAGAACTGTCAAATGGGGCTATTGTCGCTTTCAGAATCCTGTAATAAACTTCGCTGCGTGAAGACACTGAATGGTAAGCAGACCTTTGCGGTGGTGGTACTGCTCTTGATCGCCATAGGCGTGATCGGACATTTGCAGGAGAGTTCGCACCAAGAGACGAGCGCCAATGCGACGACAGACGACACAGCGCTCGCGGCATCTCATGAAGCAAATACAGCGCCAGTACCGCATTGGAACTTAAGCGTGAGCAGAGATGAGATGTCCGGAACCGAAATGCGAACCCTAAGCATAGAGTCGAATAACGAGCTTGAGTTCGGATTTCCATATAGCGGAGGATCCAAGGGCACTATTGCACTCCGACACTGGAGAGGTCGTGATGATCTTCTTTTTCGGGTGTCCAAAGGGCAGTTTTCATGCTCAGTAGACGATTGCATAGTGCACGTTAAGTTCGACGATGGCAAGACACAGGCTTTCAGTGCCGATGAGCCTACTGATGGGTCCACAGGATTGCTGTTTATTCACCCATATGGTAGATTCCTGGCTGCCTGAAAGCATGCGGACCACATGAAGATAGAAGCTGAATACTTCCAAGAAGGGCTACAAACGCTTTCATTCGACGTGCCAAAACTAAGCTCAATCAAAAACTGATACGTGAATGCTTGAGGACCTCTCAATAGAGGCCAATAAAGGTCTACGCGGATCGCGACCCAATAATCTGATCAAGTCGATTCGCCTTTACTATTGATCCAGCTGCTGCCAGAGCCAGTCAAGGTCGAGGTAAATCGGTGAATCTAAAGCCTGGAGGTTTGAGCTTTTTGTCAGGTGCCACTCTTTCTCACGCCAGATCTCAACCGTGCGCGCGTCTTCGTCGATAAGCCATATATTACGGACGCCCATCGCTTCGAAATCGGCGGCGCGCAGCTTTAAGTCTTGATAGGTGTCGGTAGGAGACAGCACCTCAATCGCGATGAGGGGTGGGCGGTCCAGCGCTCCCTTGCGCCGGTCTTCCGCGGCGATCACTACGACATCCGGCAGGCGGACGTGCTCGGCGCTGACCCAGGTCCGTGTTTCCACGGCGCAGCGGATGTTCCACTCCTGATAGTGCCGGCTAAACCAGCTGAAGAGAAAACCCTGCACTTCCCCGTGCGCGAATCCAACCACAGGCTTCTCCTTCAACTCACCGTCGATGTATTCGACATCGGGGCGGTAGCTGGTATTAAAATAATCCTGGAGCGAAACTTTGGCTGCGGCTGCCATCGGCACCTTTCGGTTTTGGTGTATGAGTTCAGGCCTGCGCTGTTCAGCTAACTTAAGCTAGGCGCTCTCGTCCAGTTGCTCCCAGAGCCAGACTAAATCGAGAAACATAGGTGAGCCGACTGCGTAGATTTTCGTTGCAGATTCCGGCTGCCACCGGTTGTCTCGCCAAATCTCTAAAGTGCGTGCATCCGGATCAATCAACCAGATATTGCGAACGCCCATGGACTCTAAGTCGGATGCCCGCAATTTTAAATCCGTGTATTTGTCCGAAGGCGATAGCACCTCAATCGCAATCAGCGGTGGCTCGGTCAAAGCGGTCTGTTCACGGTTGGTTCGGACCATCACTACGAAGTCGGGCAGCCGCACACGCTCCGGGTCGACCTGGGTGCGGGTTTCTACGGCTGCCCAGATGCCCCACTCCTGCCGATGCAGCCAAAACCAGACGCTGAGTAGTGCTTGGGTCTTGCCGTGCGCGGGAGCAACCACTGATTTCTCCTTCAGCTCACCGTCGATGTATTCGACATCGGGATGGTAGCTGGTGTTCAGGTATTCCTGGAGCAAAACTTTGGCGGCTGTGACCATGGGGCCCTCCCGAGGCTAGTTTAACGCTGTTTACAAGTCGCGCCAGTTTTCCCCGAGTTCGGCGTCGGCGACGATGGGGACGGTTAACTCGAGGACGTGCTCCATTTCGTGCTTGACCATGGCGCGGATGTCCTCGGCTTCGTCCTCGGGGGTGTCGAAGAGGAGCTCGTCGTGGACCTGGAGGGTCATGCGGGTTTTGCGGTTTTCGGAAGCTAGGCGGCGGTCGATGCGGATCATGGCGATCTTGATGAGGTCGGCGGCGGTGCCTTGCAGCGGGGTGTTGACGGCGGTGCGCTCGGCGAAGCCGCGGAGGTTGGCGTTGCGGCTTTGGATGTCGGGGATGGGGCGCGAGCGTCCGAACAGGGTGCGGACTTGCTGGGTCGAGCGGGTTTCCTCGAGCGTGCGGTCGATAAAAGCGCGGACGCCGGCGTAGCGCTCGAAGTAGCGGTCGATGTACAGGCGGGCTTCCTTTTGGTCGATGCCGAGGTTGGCGGCGAGGCCGAAGGGGGAGATGCCGTAGACGATGCCGAAGTTGACGGCTTTGGCGCGGTTGCGGGTGGTTTTGTCGATGCGGTCCGGGGCGACGCCGAAGACCTCGCTGGCGGTGAGGGTGTGGATGTCGCCGT
>CAXTVG010000430.1:0-2751 GCA_964247505.1 uncultured Acidobacteriaceae bacterium | reverse complement strand
TAGGTGTTTTTCGCGTCCCCCGGCGACACGCACAGCTGCCCGAACAAGGCCGCCTGCTGGTCGCCCGCAATCCCGGCGATCTGCACGTCGCCCAACCCCAGCGAGGTCGTCACGTTGCCCATCGGCTCGCTCGACCACACCACCTCCGGCAGCAGGCTCTCCGGGATGTTCAGCATCTTCAGCAGGTCCGCGTCCCACTTGTCCTGCACGATGTTGTAGAGCAGCGTGCGGCTCGCGTTGGTGCGGTCCGTGATGTGCCGCTTGCCGCTGGTCAGGTTCCACACCAACCAACTGTCCACAGTCCCAAACGCGAGCTTGCCCGCCTCCGCATCCGCGCGCGCCCCCTGCACGTTGTCCAGAATCCAGGCGATCTTGGTCCCCGAGAAATACGGGTCGATCAACAGCCCGGTCTTCTGCCGGATCGTGTCCTCCGCGCCATCGCCGGCCAGCTTCTTGCATAGCGGCGCGCCCCGCCGGTCCTGCCACACAATGGCGTTGTACACGGGCTTGCCGGTCTCCCGGTTCCACACGATTGTCGTTTCGCGCTGGTTCGTAATCCCCAGCGCCAGGAGGTCGCGCGGCCGCACATGCGCCCGGCCCAGAACCTCCACCGCCGAGGAAAGCTGCGACGTCAGAATGTCGTAGGGGTCGTGCTCCACCCAGCCCACATCCGGGTAGATCTGCTTGAACTCGTGCTGCGCCACGCCCGCGATCTTGCCGTCGTGCCCAAACAGGATCGCGCGCGAACTGGTGGTGCCTTGGTCGAGAGAAAGAACGTACGGCATGCGGTTCAACGCCTCCGTTTTCTTCGCTTCCGTTACCCCTGAGCTATTCCGCTTCTGTTAGTTCGGAATACACTGGGCTCGCCATCGAAAGTGCAACATGAGTAAACGCGCGTGTGGAGAGCGCCGTCAATCCTGGCGCGCCCAGCGAGGCAAACACTGTGACGATAAGATGCCTTTTCCCCGCGATCGCGTGTTTGTTTCTAGCCGCAGCCCCGCCCGCGGCACCCCAGACCGGGCAGCAAGCCCCGGCGAACCCCCAAAACGGCGAACTCGCGCCCCACGCTGCTCCCGCGGAAACACCCGAGAACGGCGGCATCCTGCAGCGCAAATACCTCTTCGGCGACTGGGGCGGCCAGCGCAAAAAGCTCGAAGACCGCGGCTTCACCTTTGACGTCTACTACACCGACGACGCGCTCGGGAACCCGCACGGCGGCCGCGGCGACTTCGGTGCGTGGGGCCGCATCCGCGGCACGCTCGACGTCGACCTCGTCAAATTCACCCCGGCGAAGTACCTCACCTTCCACATCACCGGCCTGTGGCAGTACGGCGTCGACCTCAGCAAGCAGTACACCTTTACCGCGGTCGACTCGTCCAGCCTGCCCAGCGCCCACACCTTCCGCGCCGACTCCTACTTCCTCCAGTGGTATTTACTCAACCATCACCTGGCCCTGCGCGGCGGCCAGATCGCCGCCTACGACTCCTACGGCGATTCGGAGTACGGCGCCTCGTTCATCAACCTGGCGCTCGGCTACGCCCACAGCAACCTGAACCCAGCGGCCTACCTGTCCTTCAATCCAGCCGGAACGCCTGCGTTTGAGGTCAAAGTGCTGCCCATCGACCACCTCTACGCGAAAGCCATGGTGCTCTCGGAGGAGCGCGACCCCTACAAAACCGATCCCACCGGCTTCGGGTTCCACCTGGGCGGCCCGGTGCTGGCGACGGAAATCGGCTACCTCCACGACCCGCCCAAGCCGCCCGACGCCACCTACACCCTGGGCAAGGAGCCCTTCATCACAGACAAAGAAACCGGCAACCACCCCGGCGTCTACCGCTTCGGCTCCGGCTATGACCCGCACAACTTCACCGACCTGCGCACCGGCGCGCCGAAAGCAGGGAACTACGTGATCTACGGCCAGGTGGACCAGGCTGTGTACCGGATGAGCAACACGGGCGACGATAAAAACCGGGGCCTCGACCTTACCTATTCCGAGGACTACGCGCCGGGCAACGTTACGCAGTACAGTCACCAGCTCTGGGCCGGCGCGCGCTGGGTGGGCCCCGCCGGCGGCCGCTGGCGCAAAGACACCATCGGCCTGGGCTACGTCCGCACCGCCGTCGGCAGCCATGCGCGCGAAGCTTCCGTCGCACAGGGCGGCCCGCAGCTCTCCGCCGAGCACTTGGTCGAGGCGAACTACCTGCTCAACGCCACCCCATGGCTGCTCGTCCAGCCGGTCGCGCAATGGTTCGTAAAACCCCAGGGCGATCCGACGCGCGAGTATGTCTTTGTCGCCGGCTTCCGGACCAAAGTGACGTTCTGACACACACCTGGTATCTCCGGAAAGCAACGGCACGGGTGCCCCAGGTCTCGATTCTGAGACCTGGGTTCTCGTGAGCGAAAGCTCACGACCGAGGTAGACGTTCTAAGACAGGCCGAATATCTGGGGAAAGCGACAGCACGGGTACCCCAGGTCTCGATGACCGGGGTCCCCGGCGAGCGGTCTTTGCTCGCTGGGGTGGCTAAGACGTGGGTTTCCGCAAGCGAAGGTTCACGACCGAAGCCGGAAATGCGCGCATGGAAAGAGTGCTGGGAGTATCGAATCGAGAACGGAAGAGAGCTTATTTGAGGGCGACAAGGAATCGGGGCTGCACGCCAGGAAAGGGAGTTCCGGATGAGTCCACGCGCCGAGAAACAATTGTCACTTGAGGGAAGCCGCGAAGCCCAGGGTCTTGGGCTAAGTGGCGGGGA
>CAXTVG010000429.1:0-2754 GCA_964247505.1 uncultured Acidobacteriaceae bacterium | reverse complement strand
CGGCGGCTTCACCGGCCCGCTCGCCCCGCCCAAACCCGGCCCGCAGCACGTGCTGCCCGCCTACGCTGGATCGACGGACCTGCACGACCCCGTGCTCGCGCCCAATGGAGGCGACCTCCATGGCCTGCCCCCGACGCTGTTCGTCACCAGCAGCCGTGACCTGCTCCTGAGCTCGACCGCGGACATGGAGCGGGCCTGGCGCCGCGACGGCGTCTCCACGCAAATGGTCCTGTTCGACGGCCTACCCCACGCCTTCTGGAACGACGTAAGCCTGCCCGAGTCGCGGGAAGCGTATGCGGTGATGGCTCGGTTTTTTGTGGAGCAGCTAGGACGCTGATCACACGGGCAGCATGGATATATTTGGATATTCGAGCATGGTGCGGTCCGAGGTGATCAAGGTCATCTCCTCTACCGCGGCCTGAGCCAGCAGGATGCGGTCGAAAGGGTCGCCGTGGAGACGCGGAAGCCGGCTTGTCGCCAAAGTATGCTCGGCAGTGATCGGCAACTCCTCAAAACCTGCTTCTTTGAGCAAAGCACGAAGGGTAAATGGATCGATCTGCAAGGATTTGCGCGTCCCATTCTTGATCGCGATCTCCCAAAGTGCCGTCACGCTGTAGCTGAGCTGATTGCCGGTGTCGGACAGCAGGCGGCGAATCGGCTCCGAGATACGGTCCGGGTCCAATGCTGCCCAAATCACAGCATTTGTATCCAGAAGCAATCTCACTTTTGCTCGGATCCACGCACAAACTTCTCGCGAAATTCGTCTGCTGAGAGCTGCATTCGCTGATCCGGGTCGCCCGGCTTCGGGTAGGGAAAATCCAAACCAGCAAACTTCTGGCCGTCGCCGATACCGTAAAACATTTCCGCGATCTCCTCATCGAGCGCCGGGTCGAAGAACTCGTCGGGAATGGGACCCATCTTGCCCACGGCGAAACCCAGGCGCCGCGTCTTCGGTTCCTCCGCAATCGGCTCAACCTTGACCAGCGGCTTGCCCGCTTTCGCGATCAGGAACGGCTCGCCTGCGACCGCCTCCGCGACCAGCTTCGACAAACGAGTCTTTGCTTCGTGCATGTTGACCGTTTTCACGTCCGCCTCCTCAGTGGACTAAGTGTATGGACTAACCCTGTTCCATTGCAAGAACGAGCCGCGCCCCGCCCCCAGCATTTACACTGATGGATGACGAGGAACCTGCATTGATCGGTGGCACATTAACCAAGATTTTCGGAACCAGCAACGAACGCGCGGTGAAGCGCCTGACGCCCGTGGGCGAGGAGATTGCCGGCTTTGAGCCCGTGCTCCAGGCGCTGTCCGATGAGGAGCTGCGCGGCAAAACCGCTGCTTTCAGGGCCCGCATCGCCGAGGCGGTCGAGGCGGCGCGAAACGACGGAGAGGACGCGGTCACGGCGGCGGAAAAGCGCGTGCTCGATGAAATCCTGCCCGAGGCTTTCGCCGTGGTGCGCGAGGCGGGCCGCCGCGCGGTCGGGATGCGCCACTTTGACGTGCAAATGATCGGCGGCATGGTCCTCCATCAGGGCAAGATCGCTGAAATGCGCACCGGCGAGGGAAAAACACTGGTCGCCACTGCCCCTTGCTACCTCAATGCGCTGGCCGGGCGCGGCGTCCATGTGGTGACCGTGAACGACTACCTGGCCAAGCGCGACGCCGAGTGGATGGGCAAGATTTACGAGTTCCTGGGCCTGTCTGTGGGCGTGATCGTGCACGACCTGGACGACGCCCAGCGCAGGGAAGCCTACGCCTCCGACATTACCTACGGGACCAACAATGAGTTCGGCTTCGACTACCTGCGCGACAACATGAAGTTTGAGCTCAAGGACTGCGTCCAGCGCGGGCACTACTTCTCGATCGTCGACGAGGTGGACTCGATCCTGATTGATGAAGCCCGGACGCCGCTCATTATCTCTGGCCCCACCGACCAGACGACCGACAAGTACGTCCGCGTGAATCGCATCATCCCGCAGCTGGAAAAGGGCGAGGAGATCGAGAAAGGCGAAGAAAAAATCCTTACCGGCGACTATGTCGTGGACGAAAAACACAAGTCCATCACCGTCACCGACGAAGGCTGGGAAAAGATCGAGGGCCTGCTCGGGATCGGCAACATCGCCGATGTGGACAACTGGGAGCTGAAACACCACGTCGAGGTCGCGATCAAGGCGCACTCGCTGTACCGGCGCGACGTGGGCTACGTGGTCAAGGATGGAGAGGTCATCATCGTCGACGAGTTCACGGGTCGCCTGATGCCGGGCCGCCGGTGGTCGGACGGGCTACACCAGGCGGTCGAGGCCAAGGAAGGCGTGACTATCCGCCGCGAGGACC
Source organism: uncultured Acidobacteriaceae bacterium (assembly GCA_964247505.1). Classification (GTDB taxonomy): domain Bacteria; phylum Acidobacteriota; class Terriglobia; order Terriglobales; family Acidobacteriaceae; genus EB88. The sequence continues at coordinate 420 of CAXTVG010000429.1, read as the reverse complement.
AGACGCTCGCGACCATTACCTTCCAGAACTACTTCCGGCTATACAAGAAGCTCTCCGGCATGACCGGCACGGCGGAAACCGAGGCGGTCGAGTTCGACAAGATTTATAAGCTCGACATCGTGGTCATCCCCACGAACCGGATCATGCAGCGTAAGGAATACCCGGACGTCGTTTACCGGACCGAAAAAGAAAAGTTCAACGCGGTCGCGGACGAGATCACCGAGTTTAACCAGCGGAAACAGCCTGTCCTGGTCGGGACCACCTCAATTGAAAAGTCCGAGCGCTTGTCGCAGATCCTGCAGCACAAGGGCGTGCGCCACGTCGTCCTGAACGCCAAGTACCACGAGCGTGAGGCCGAAATCGTCGCCCAGGCCGGGCGGCTCGGCATGGTCACGATCGCGACCAACATGGCCGGGCGCG
>CAXTVG010000428.1:0-2760 GCA_964247505.1 uncultured Acidobacteriaceae bacterium | reverse complement strand
CTGCAGATAAGCTGCTGCCCTCGCTCCAGGCGGGCGCGACAGGCGGTGTGCTGGCGATGGCGGCGTGCGCGCCGCAGGCCTGCCATGAGGTGTATATCGCTTGGAAAGAAGGGGACGCCCCGCTGGCTGAAGAAAAGCAGAGCCGCATTGTTGAAGCATCGCAGCTAGTGGCTGGCAGGCTCGGGATCGCGGGCGTGAAACACGCGTGCGACCTGAACGGTTACTATGGCGGGCGGCCTCGTTTGCCGCTGCTGCCGCTCACCGCGGACGAGCAGGCGGAAGCGGCGCGCGTCATGAGAGAGTTGCGGAACTGATCGAAAGTCATAAACACGGGTGCCCCCCGTCTCGATTCTGAGACGTGGGGCTTCGTGAGCGGAAGCTCACGACCGTCATCCAATTGCACAGCTGGGGTAGATTCGCTGGCTGCAGGAATCAGCTTGCTTCAGAGAGTTTTCAAAACGGTCCTGAACTGCCGTTCAGGAGAACCCACGTCTGAGCCACCCAGCGAGCAAAGACCGCTCGCCGGGAACCCCGGAAGCGAGACGTGGGGCACCCATATCTTGCGCTTGTGCGCGCAACCGGAGCGCGCCCAAGCGCGTCTTTTCACAAACGTCCCTTGTGAGGTTTCCATGCGTCGTTTGTTTTGCTTGCTCTTGCTTTGCTGCGCGCTGCGCGCCGAAGCGCAGATCGGCCTGTACGGTGAGTTTTCTGCGGCCAACTTCAATGTGCCCAACACCGGTTGGCAGTACGGGTCTACCTTCGGCATTTACGACAATCACTGGAGCATCCCGTTTTTCGCGCTCGGCATCGATGGCCGCGGCACGGTGGTCAACGGCAGCGGCGCGAGCATCGCAAGCGGGCTGGTCGGGCCGCGGCTGGTGTTCAAGCCGCATGTACTGCCGGTGATGCCCTACGTTGAAGCGCTGGTTGGCGCGGGCCACGCGGAGGCGGGCCGGCAGGGCAGCGCTGCGTACACCTCCGCGACAAAGTTCGAGTACAACTTCGTGGCGGGCTTGGATTACACCTTCTTTCCCCGCCTGGACTGGCGCGTGGTGGAGTTTTCCTATGGCGGGCTATCGAGCTTCGGCCCAAGCTTTAACCCGCGGACGCTTTCCACCGGCATTGTTTTTCGCCTGCCTTAGCCGCAACCTTTGCTACGATCGGGCATGATTTTTTCGCGCGTCGTGCTCGCCCTTCTATGCACTTCCACCGTTGCGCTCGCGCAACAACCCACGCGCGGCATGCAGGCGCGGCTTGCCCGCTTTATGGGCGATACCCAGGGCGCTTGGACGCCCGCGCAGATCGCGACCATGGCGCGCATACGCGATGCGGCCATTGCCGACCCGTATGCGTATAACGAACTCGAGCACCTGACCGACAGCATCGGACCGCGCCTCAGCGGGTCGCCGCAGGCGCAAGCGGCTGTGGAGTGGGTCGCGGGTGAAATGCGGGCGCTGGGCGCTCAAGTCTCGCTTGAAAAAACGATGGTTCCCCATTGGGTCCGCGGCGAGGAAACCGCCGAGCTCACCGCGTGGGCGGGCAGCGCGCCGGGAACTGTGCAGAAGATCGTGGTGACAGCGCTGGGCGGCAGCGCGGCAACGCCCGCCAAAGGGGTAACCGCGCCAGTGGTGGTGGCGAACAACTTCGCTGAACTGAAGGCCCTTCCTCCCGGCGCGCTGAAGGGTAAGATCCTGCTGCTCAACCACGCATTCGACAAGGAGCTGGCCGCCGTGGGGCAGGGCGGGTCCGCGTATGGGCAGTCGGTGATCTATCGCGGACTGGCGCCCTCGCTGGGTGAGGCGGCCGGGGCGGAGGCGGTGCTGGTGCGCTCGGTGGGGGGAGCGGACTTCCGCCTGCCCCACACGGGCGCGACCGCCTATCCCGAGGGGGAACGCAAGATCCCAGCCGGGGCAGTCACGGCCGAGGACGCGGACCTGCTGGCTAGGCTTTCCAAGCGGGGACCGGTGACCCTGCGGCTGACGCTCACGCCCGAAACCCTGCCGCACGTCCCCAGCTACAACGTCATCGCGGACTGGCAAGGCTCCGAGCATCCGGAGCAGGTGGTGATCGTCTCGGGGCATCTAGACTCGTGGGACCTGGGTACCGGTGCAATTGATGACGGCGCGGGGATCGTGGTGTCCATGCAGGCGATTCATCTGTTGCAAAAGCTCGGGATCCATCCCAAACGCACGGTGCGGTTTATCGCCTGGATGGATGAAGAGTCGGGCTCAGAAGGCGCGGCCACTTACGCGCAAGAGCACGCGGCGGAACTGGGGAACCAGGTTGCTGCAATGGAAAGCGACCTGGGCTGCGATCATCCGTACGGGCTCAGCTACTCCGGACCGGCGCAAATGGGCGCCTATTTGCGGCCGGTTGCCGAGGCGCTCGCGCCGATTGGCGCGGGCCTGTTGAGCCCGAGCGAAGACACCGGGGAAGACATCGCGGCCATTGTGAGCAAGGGCGTACCTGGGCTCGCGCCAACCCAGGATTCGCGTTTTTACTTCAACTATCACCACACGGCGGCCGATACCTTCGACAAGGTGGACCCGCGCCATTTGGCGGAAAACGCGGCGGTGATGGCCGTCGCCGCGTATGCCTTGGCCGACGCGGAGCAACCCGCGCCGCGCGCACCGGCTGGGCGCTGAGGCCGTCGCGTATTTCGCGCTAGGCGCTTTGCATCCAGATTGGTACATTCAGCTATGCGTTTGCTTCCCCTCCTCGCCGCGGCACTGCTGGCCACCCCTGCGCTCGCGCAGCAAA
>CAXTVG010000427.1:409-2764 GCA_964247505.1 uncultured Acidobacteriaceae bacterium | reverse complement strand
CGCGAGCGTGTGCACCGGCTCGCCCTCCAGGCTATACTCGCCCCGCCAGTCGTCATCGAGCATCGCCAGCACGTTCAAGAGCGACGACTTGCCCGCGCCCGAAGGGCCCATGATGGTGACAAAGTCGCCCTCGCGGATGTGGAGGTTGATATTCCGCAGCACAAACCACTGCGCCGCGCCTGCCTTGTAGCTGCGTTCAATGCTTTTCAGTTCAATCATGTTCACTCCGCCCTCAAGGCTTCGATTGGGTCCACCTGCGTCGCACGATACGCCGGAACCGCCGCCGCGCAGGCACATACGAGCAGCAGCACCAGTGCTGTTGCGATCAAAGTAAGCGGGTCCAGCGGCGTAACTCCAAAGAGAAACGACCGCACCGCCCGTCCCGCCGGCCACGCGCAAGCAAACCCGATCGCGAGCCCCGCCGCCACCATCACCGCTGCCTGCCGCAGTACCAGCCGCATCGCCGCCTGCCGCGTCGAGCCCAGCGCCATGCGAATGCCGATCTCGCGCGTACGCTGGGCTACGGAAAACGCCAGCACGCCGTAGATGCCTACCGCCGCCAGCGCGAGCGCCAGCAACCCAAACCCGCTTGCCAGCCGTAGCGCGAGTTTTTGCTGCGTCAGCGAGGCCGCGATGTTCGCTTCAAGCGAGCCAAGCTGCATCTCGGCCATATCCGGCGCAGCTTGCTTCAGCGCCACGCGCAGCTCACGCTCCAGCGTAGTCTGCGGCAGCGAGGAGCGGACAGCGAATTGGGGAGCAAGCCCGAACAAAAACTTGGCCACATCGCCTTGTGCGGGGTATTGCGAAAGCGACATAAAGAGCTCGGGCCTGGGATGTTCGTCAAGGCTCCGGCCGCCGATCTGATCGGGCAGTATGCCGACGATGACAGGATTCTGCTTGAAGAAGCGATCGTCTGTGCCGTCCGCGCTGTCACTTGTGAATTCGATGGAGCTGCCGAGAGCGCGCCTTCCCTGGAGATAGCGCCGAACAAACGATTCATTTGCTAAGCAAACCGGCTGCGACCCCATGCCGTCGCTCGGCAGAAAGCCCCTGCCTTCCAATGGGCGAACACCTAAAGTCGCATCGTAGCCCGCGCTGACCAGAGAAAGGTCGGTTTTATCTTTCTTGTCGAGAGGCTTCCCCACGACCTTAAAACCGCTCGTCATCCCCAGGGTAAAGCTCGAAAACGGCAATGAGCTCTGCGTCGTTGCCGCCGTCACGCCGGGCAGGCTCGCCAGGCGCTCAAGCAATCTTTCATGCGTTTGTTTCAGCGCTTCAGCCGACTCTTGCGAGTCAATCGGCATCAGCGTTATCTCGGTAACGTGCTGCGGGTTAAACCCGAGCGGCGTTTGCTCTAGGGCACGAAAAGTGCGCAGAAACAAACCCCCGGTCACGAGCAGAACGCAAGTGAGGGCGATCTCGACGCCAACCAGCCACGCCGCGATCCGCGACCGGCGCGTGACGCGCGTTGCTTGCGAAAAAGGGAGCGCGGCAGCGGTGCGTAGAGCTCCCCATGCGGGAGCAAGCGCAGCGAGAACGCCAATGGCAACGGCAAGCAGAGCGCAAGCGGCGAAGACCGCCGGGTGTAGCGCGAGCTCGTTGAAGCGGTTGAACTGGTGACTATATGTCGTTCGAACGCCGTGCACCACGGCAGAGGCTAAGCCGAGTCCGAGCGCCGCCCCAAGCAGCGAGACTGCAACGCTCTCGGTCGCGAGCTGCCGCAGCAATCGCCCTCGGGTCGCGCCCAGTGCCGCGCGTATGTTGATCTCTCCCGTGCGGGTGGCGGCGCGGGCAATCTGAAGATTGGCGGAGTTCACGCAGGCGATGATCAGCAGCAGCCCGCAAGCGCCGAGAAGGGCTAGGAGCGCGGGCTGTTCCTGGCCTATAACGGTATCTCGATAGGAGCCCAGGATGAGCCTGCCGCGATTCTGCGGATCGGGCTTCGCAGCATGGGCGAAAACGGCCGCCGCCTCCGCTTGCGCTGCCGCCGCGCTCACGCCGGGTTTGAGCCTTCCAAAGATCGCGAGGCTCGCGAAGCCGTGCTCGTCCATCTCCTTGGCGGATTGGAAAAGCGGGATAAAAACTGCCTGTCCGCCCAGGTAGGGGAAGGAAAAACCGGGTGGCAAAATGCCGATAACAATGTAAATACGGTTATTGACCTTGATGGAAGAGCCTACCGCGCGGCGGCTGCCCCCCAGCCGGTTCTGCCAGAACTCATCGGTGACCACCGCGACCGGCGCATGCGCATCTTGCTTGGTAAAAACGCGGCCCAGCCGGGCTGGAACGTCGGGGACGCCGAAGAATCCGGGCTCGACCTGCAACAATCCGGCAATACGAGTTCCGTCAGACGTGGTG
>CAXTVG010000427.1:0-399 GCA_964247505.1 uncultured Acidobacteriaceae bacterium | reverse complement strand
GGGTACCCGCGAGCGCTGCAAAGCTTTTAGTGTGCGCCTGCAGAACCTCAAAGTCCTGGAAGCGGATGTTGTCCGGCTGACCGCTTGAGACAACGCGGGCAAAGCGCACCAGTTGCTCCGCGTGCGGCAGCGCCACGGGCCGGATCAGCACTGAGTCCACGATCGCGAGCATCGCGGTAGTCGCGCCCAGGCCGAGCGCGAGCGTGAGCACGGCGGTGAGCGCGAACACGGGCGCGTTGCGCAGCTGGCGCAGGGTGTACTTGAGGTCCTGCCAGAGTGTTTGCATGGTTACTCCTCCCTCAAAAGCTGCGCCGGGTCGGCGGCGAGCGCGCGGCGCGCCGGGAGCCAGGTGGCCGCGAGCGCCAGCAGCGCCATCGCCAGGACCACGCCCCCGAGCAC
>CAXTVG010000426.1:0-2778 GCA_964247505.1 uncultured Acidobacteriaceae bacterium | reverse complement strand
AACTCCGCGCCGAGCTCGATGGGCTGAGCCAGGCCCGGCGCGTGATGGGTCAACATGCGGCCGCCTACGCGGTTCTGCGCTTCGACGAGCAACACGCGGCGGCCGGCTTCGGCCAGGGTGCGCGCGGCGCTTAGGCCTGCAATGCCCGCGCCTAGGATGATGTATTCGAAAGCCATTTCACTCGTGTTAGATAACGGAGTGCTTCGCAAGCTTCAGCAATTGGATTCTCCCAGTTTTTCAGGGTTTGCTGCCGAAACAAGCGCGTTTGGGGGTACCAGGGCGTGGTGGCTTTCAAACCCCAGCGCCAGTCGGCGGCGCGGGGCAGCAGCACGAATACAGGCTTGCCGAGCGCCCCGGCAAGGTGCGCGAGCACGCCGTCAACGGTGATTACGATGTCGAGCAGCGAAATGCGCACGGCCAGCTCCGCGAAATCGGCTTCGATGTTCTCGATTCGCGGAGCTGGGAGGGCGAGGAGTTCAGCGCTGCCGTCCTGCTGCAGGCTGTACCTATCGCAGTTTCCCACTCCCGCCAAGGCCCGGGCCAGCTCGGGCAGCGGTACGGATCGCAGCGGGTTCCAGTTACTGGAGCGCCAAGCGAGGCCGACCTGCAAGCGGCCCTGGCCGCGGCGGCTTTTGATTTGGACTGCCAGCGCCTCGGCTTCCGGGGTGTGGCCGAGCTTTCGGGCGCTGAGATAGGGGCTCGCGGCGGGCACGGTGGCGGGCGTGGCGCGAAAAATCCAGGGCAGCTCCATGATCTCGATTTGCGCGTCCCAAAAGGGCGCTTGGACCGGCGGGGGCGACCAGGTGATGACTTGGTCAACGCCATCGCAAGCTTTCAGGAGCGGGACGATCTCGGGGTGCGCTTCCACGCACAAGGAGGCAGCCTGCCGGCGCAGCAGCGGCGCGTAACGAACAAACTGCAGGGCGTCGCCGAAGCCGTGAAGGCAGCGCAGCATCACGCGCCGGCCAGCGAGGGGCGCGCAATCCCAAAAGCGGTGGGCGACTCCCTTCCCCTGTTGGCGGGCTGCGATAGCGTCGCTCGCGGCCCAGGCATCCTCCCAACAGCCCAGCAGCATGGAACACTCGCAGCGGCCGGCATCGCAGGCGTTTGGATCAACGCCCGAGTTTCTTGCTTGCTCAAAAGCAGCGAGGGCTTCCCCGACGCGGCGCTCCGCAAGCAGTGCGTGCGCGTGGGCTAGAGGCACGTCGAACATGAATGGCCTAACGCGCCGGAATGCTCGCGGCGATGGCCTCAAGCTCCGCCGCGCGCTGGGCGCTTGTGTGCTCGGCCAAGATGCGGGCGCGGGCGGCTGCGCCTAAAGCTTGGCGCTCGTTTTCAGGAGTTTGGCGCAGAATGCGGAGCACGTCGGCGGTGGTCGCGGCGAGCAGGATCTCCTTGCCGGGGGTGAGGATTTGGTCGAGGCCGGGCCAATGGTCGGAGATGATGGCAGCGCCGCATGCGGCGGCTTCAAACAAGCGCACCGAAGGCGACCAGCCCGCGGCGACCATGCTGTCGCGGGTGAGGTTGAGGGTGAAACGCGAGGAACAGTAAAACGAGGAGTGCTCGGCTGGGGGCACATGCGGGAAGCGCCACACATTGTTGGGCCAGCCGAGTTCCTCAGGATATTGCGCGCCGGCGAGCAGGAAGCGCTCCGTGGGCACGGCTTCGGCGGTTTCGACAAAGAGCGACTGGAGCTTGGGCTGGCGGTCGGCGGAGTAGGTGCCGAGATAGCTCAACGCGCAGCGAAAGCGCTCGTCGACGGGCTGCGGGGTATGCGAGGCCGGGTCGACTGAGCAGTAGAGCGGGTAGGCTCGCTGCGCGCCGAAGCGGGTTCGCAGCTCGTCAAGGATCGGGCCGCCGGTGAAGCTCAGGTAGGCGTCATAGCGAGGGACGTCGGCGGCGCGGAGGGCCTCGGTTTCGCCTTCATCGCGGAGGCGCGCAACGGTGATGGGCGTGTCGATATCATAGAAAAAGACCGGGCACCCTCGGGCGTGGTCGAACAAAAACTGCGCGGCTGCAATCCCGTCGGGGAAATACGAGCCGAGAATAACGAGGTCGCTCTCGCGGGCGGCCTGGGCGAGCCAGGGAGTGGCTTCCGGCCACTCGCGGTAGAGCGTGACATCGCAAAAGGCGGGCGCGGCGAGGTCGCGGTGCTCGCGGTACCAGGGAACGTCTTTCTCAAGGAAAGAAATACTGTGGCCGCGGGCGTGGAGGGCCTGCAGCAGCGAGCGGTAGGTGGTCGCGTGGCCGTTGCCCCAGGCCGAGGTGATGGTGAGGCCGAGAAAGCTGATCCTCACGCGCGGCCTTTCGCGGCCCACAGCCGTTGGAGCAGTGTATGGGCCTGTTGCGCGCGTTGAGCGTAGGTGTGCTCCGCGAGGGCGCGGCGGTGGAAGGCTGCGCCGATTTGCTGGGTGCGTTCGGCGGAGTGGGTGCGGAGGGCGGCGACGATCTCCTCGGCGTTGTGGACGACCAGGATTTCTTTGTCGGGTACGAAAAAGGTTTCGACGCCCGGCCACGCGTCGCACAAGAGGCACGCACCCGCGCCCGCGACCTCAAACACGCGCGTTGGCGGCGAGAAACCGACCTGCGCCATGGATTCGCGGTTGATGTTGAGCACCATGCGGGCCGAGCAGTTCACACGGTTGTGCTCGCCCGTGGGCACGTGGCCCAGCCAGCGCACGTTGGGGGGCATGGGCTTGCCTTCCCAGCCTTCGCCGCCGAGTAAAAACGCGAGCTCGGGCGCAAGCTCGGCGGCGCGGAGGAAGAGCTCTTCCACGC
>CAXTVG010000425.1:0-2785 GCA_964247505.1 uncultured Acidobacteriaceae bacterium | reverse complement strand
CCCTTCACCTGGCGCGGCACCGTCTCCAACAAAGACCGCACCCTCGGCGCGCGCCTCGCGGGCGAACTCGCCCTTCAGCAAGCTCTCCACCCTGTGCCCTCCACCCTCCACCCTCTTCTGCGCTTTGAGCTCACCGGCGTCGCCGGACAAAGCTTCGGCGCTTTCGCCGTAAACGGCATGTCCCTCATCCTCGAAGGCCTCGCGAACGACTTCGTCGCCAAAGGCCTCTCCGGCGGCGAGATCATCCTCCGCGGTCAAGGCAGAGCAGCCCGCGAAAGCGAGCTCCACGTCATTCTTGGTAACGTCGCCCTGTACGGCGCAACTTCTGGGGCGTTGTTCGCGGCTGGCCGCGCGGGCGAGCGTTTCGCCGTGCGCAACTCCGGTGCGCTTGCGGTTGTCGAAGGCGTCGGCGATCACGGCTGCGAGTACATGACCGGCGGTACGGTCCTGGTCCTCGGCCGCACCGGTATGAACTTCGGCGCAGGCATGACCGGCGGCACTGCATGGGTCTTCGACGAGGACGGCCGCTTCTTACAGGATGGCCGCTGTCATCTGTCCTTCCTCAAACCCGAAGCGTTCGCCGCGCTCGATGTGGACGCGCAAGCCGCGATTCGCGCCCTGGTCGTGCTGCACGGCGAGAAAACCGGGAGCACCCGCGCCGGCTGGCTGCTTGCTCATTGGCAAGAGCTTGCGCCCAAGCTGGTCCGGCTCACGCCCCTGCCGCAGGTATAAAAAGCAAGACCGCCTGCGCGGCTGGCGGCCACTTCGTGGCGGGTACTCTGAAAGCGCGAAAGGCCGCTCCAGCGCAAACGTCCGAGCATTCCTATAGCGATGCTCACCGCCGGTCGGTTACCCTACTTTCGTATGCCCACCGCGAACGCGCCCGACTACCGGACCCTCAACGATATCTTCTTCAAAGTCGTCGATGGGGGCTCCGACGACGTCATCCGCGTCCAGGCGAAAGACGGCTCTTGGAGCCAAATCGGAGCCGCCGAGCTGTACGCCCGCGTCCGCGCCCTTGCCGCCTCCCTCGCGCGTTTGGGCCTCCAAAAAGGCGACCGCGTCGCCCTTATCAGCGAAAACCGCTGGGAGTGGGCCGTCACCGACTTCGCCGCGCTCGCCTCGGGGCTGGTCGACGTGCCCCTATTCCCAACCCTGCAGGCCGGGCAGATGGCCGAGCTGCTGGCCCACTCCGGTGCGCGCGCGGCCGTCGTGTCTACCTCCGCGCAGCTGAAAAAGGTTCTCGAAATCCGCTCCCAAACGGCGCTCGAGCACGTGATCGTGATGGACGAGACGGCGGATGCCAGTGCGATCCCTTTTGCGTCGCTGCTGGAGCCCCGCGGGCAGGGAAGCGACCCGGCCTTCGACGCGGCTGCCCGGGCCGTCGCGCCCGACGACTTGGCCTCGATTATTTACACCTCGGGCACAACCGGGGAGCCCAAAGGAGTCATGCTCTCGCACGGTAACATGGCTTCCAATGTGAATTTCTCCCTGCGCGAGTTTGCCTTTGAAGGCCCGCAGCGGACGGTTTCGTTTCTGCCGTTGTCGCACGTGACGGCGCGGCACGTGGACTACGCGCTCTACTCGCTCGGCTTCTCAATCGCGTACGTGCCGACCATGGACAAGCTCATGGGCGCTCTCCAGACCGTCAAACCGACGCTGGTCGTCGCCGTCCCGCGCGTCTTCGAGAAGGTGCGCGGCGAGGTGGAGCGGCGCGCCCGGAAGTCGAAGGTGAGCAGCGCGGTGGTGGGTTGGGCGCTGGGCGTGGGAAAGCGCTGCGAGCCGTCCGTCCTCGCCGGACAAAGCCCAGCGTCGCCGGTTTGGAAGCTCGCAAACAAGCTCTTTTTCAGCAAAGTAAGCGCCATTTTCGGCGGCGAAGTGCGCTATTTCATCGCCGGTGGTGCGCCGCTCGGCCCCGACACCGCACACTGGTTCGCGCAAGCCGGGATCCGCATCCTGGAAGGCTACGGACTCACCGAAACCTCCCCGGTGATTGGGGTAAATACCCCGGACTCCTACCGCCTAGGTACCATCGGGAGGCCTTTGCCAAACCTCCAAGTCAAAACCGCGGAAGATGGCGAGCTCCTGGTCAAGGGTCCCAGCGTGTTCTCGAGCTACTGGCAAAGCCCGACTCTCACCGCGCAAGCTTTTGACCCGGAAGGCTGGTTTCAAACCGGCGACATCGCCTCGATTGACCCGGACGGGTTTATCCACATCACCGACCGCAAAAAGGAGCTGATCAAGACCTCCGCCGGCAAGTTCATCGCGCCGCAGGGGATTGAAGGCAAACTCAAGGCCGACTCCTTTGTAGGGAATGCGGCCGTGGTGGGAGACCGCGAAAAGTACGCGGCCGTGTTGATCTCGCCGAATTTCGACCAGCTGGAGCCCTGGGCGCGCGAGCGTGGCATCGCGGCCGGGACGCGGCGGGAGCTGGTGGAGAATCCTGAAGTGCTGGCCCGCTACAAGGAAACCATCAAGCAGGTAAACCGCTCGTTGGCGGATTTCGAGCTCGTGAAGAATCTTGCGCTGGTGCCGGAGGAGTGGGGGGTCGAGACTGGGGAGCTGACGCCCTCGATGAAGCTGAAGCGGCGCGTGGTGGCGGAGCGATACCGGGAGGAGATCGCGAAGCTGTTCCGGTAGCCCTGGCCCTTCGCCCCCGCTCGCAAGAGCCCACGTCTCAAAATCAAGACGTGGGCACCCCTGCAAAACTGCAGCGCCGCAGGCCGAATACCCGTCCCGAAGGGACCGCCAGCCGCGCAGGCGGTTTTGCTTTCCAGCTTAGTGG
>CAXTVG010000424.1:0-2787 GCA_964247505.1 uncultured Acidobacteriaceae bacterium | reverse complement strand
GCCTAGAAGCTGTGCTGCCGGGCGGCCCCGGCGGCGCGACTGTGTACTACACCAGCAATGAAGGCAGCCTCATCGATTCGCAAGTGTGGGCCGTGAACCTGGACGGCACCGGCAAGCACCAGGTCACCAAATCCGCCGGGGTCCATAAAGTCCTGTTCGCGGACGGCCGCGCGAGCTGGACCGATTCCCACTCCGACCTGCGTACCCCGCCGGAGCTCGATATCTGCTCGCTCCATAGTGGAGCGCCCGCCTGCGTCAATCTTTGGAAGGACACCAGCGCGGCCGGCCACACGGTGAAATCGCCCGAGGTTCTCACACTGAAGGCCGCCGATGGCACGACCACGATCTACGCGACCCTTCTGCTGCCCGAGGGGCACGCGGCGGCCAGCGTGCCGCTCATCACCAACCCCTACGGCGGCCCCGGCACCGCGACCGTAACCGACAGCTGGGGCGGCCAGAGCCTGTACTTCGACCAGGTTCTCGCTGAGCACGGATTTGCCGTCCTCCACGTGGACAACCGCGGGATGGGCAGCCGCGGACGAGAGTTCGAGCAGGCCGCCTACCATGACTTCGGGCGGGTGCAGCTGGCCGATCAATTGGCTGCCATCGACCAGGCTCTCGCCCAGTACCCGCAACTCGACCCGAAGCGCCTGGGCTGGTGGGGCTGGAGCTGGGGCGGGACCTTCACCCTCAACGCGCTGACCCACTCGACCCGCTTCCGCGCCGGGGTTTCCGTCGCCCCGGTGACCGATTTCCGCGACTATGATTCCATCTACACCGAGCGCTATCTGGGCTTGCCGGCCGAGCAGGCAGCAGTGTACGACGCGGCCGCTGTGCAGAAAACCGCGGCGCATCTGCACGGCCATTTGCTGATCGCCCACGGCACCGGCGACGACAACGTACACATTGAAAACACCGTGCAGTTCGTGCAAAAGCTCATCGATAACGACCTGCCCTATGACCTGCAGATTTACCCACGCAAAACCCACGCCATCGCGGGCAAGGAAGCGCGCACCCAGCTGTTCGAGCGCATCCTGGCCCATTGGGAGCAGTACCTGAAGCCGGCAAACGATCCGGCTTCTTCAACGCCCTAATTGAGCTGGACCGAAGAAAAACACGGGTGCCCCACGTCTCGCTTCTGAGACGTGGGTCTTCGCGAGCGAAGGTTCGCGACCGCAGTCGGGCGGTTCACAACTTCGTGCCATCTGGCATACTGCGAGCTATGACTGCGGAGCCGAAACCCGAGCCGGAAAACCTTGTCCGCGCCCGTCACCAGCTCGGGCCGGAAACCGAATTGCTGGTCTTGTCCGACGGGAACTGCCTATTCGACGGCGGCGCGATGTTCGGCGTCGTGCCCAAGGTGCTTTGGAGCCGGGTTACGCCTGCCGACGAACAAAACCGGGTCACGATCGGGCTCAACACCTTAGTGATCCGGACCAGCACACCAGCCGGAACCCACACCGCCGTAATCGAGACGGGCTTCGGCGAGAAACTCCCGCCCAAGATCGCCGGAATTTCCGGTGCGCAGGCGCGTCTGCTCGACGCTTTCGCCGAGGCCAAGATTCCGCTCGCGTCGGTAGACCTGGTGATCAATACGCACCTGCACTGGGACCATTGCGGCTGGAACACCCGGTTCGCACCCGGCAGCGACCCTGAAAACCGCGCGGTGGCCGCAACCTTTCCGAACGCCCGCTACCTCGCGCATGCCGGCGAGATCAGCCACGGCCGCGCCCGCAATCCCCGCGACGCGATCTCTTATGTGCCGGACAACTACGAGCCCCTGCTCGCCTCGGGGCAGATGGAGCCGCTCGCGCTGCCCGAAGGTGAGGAGCGTGAAATCGCCCCCGGCATCGCGGTCGAGCTCTTTCCCGGGCACACCCGCCAGCTCATGGCCGTCCACGTCCGTGATGGCAGCTCCGGCAAGCGCGCCTGCTACATCTCCGACTTGGTGCCCACCACCGCGCACCTGCCGCTCACCTGGGGTCTCGGCTTCGACCTGGACCCACTGCGCACGATCGAGGAGAAACGGCGCTTCTACGCCCGAGCTACGCTGGAAGACTGGCTGGTCGTCTTTACCCACGAAGCGCACACGCCCATGGCACACCTCAAGGCCACAGATAGGGGTGCCGAGCTCACCGAACCGCGCGGGTGAAGTAGGCAACGCGGACCGTGGTAAGCATTCCCAGGCAGCGCGAGGCTGACGCGAAAAGGCCCACCCCGCCCAACCATTCGCCTGGGCGGCGTGGGCCGGGTTCTGCTTTTGGGTTTCTACTCGTGATGCTCATGCTTATGCTTTTTCTTATGAGTGGGAGGAGCCGGGGCCGGAGCAGGAGTTCCTGTGCCGGGAGGGGTGCCCGCGGTTCCCGTGCCTGAACCGCCCGTTCCCGCGCCCCCCGCGCTCCCGCTCAAGGCCTGCGTCACGGCCGCGCCGTTTGGCGATCCCAGCCCGGTGCAAGGGTCCCAGCCCGCTTTCGCGCTGTAGGTCCCGTTGCTGCCGCTTGTAATGTCGCGTAGCGCCGAGGTGTCTGCATACAGCTGCGGGTTCGCGAAGCCCACCGGCGCAGCACCGCCCTGGACCCGCTGCTGGTTGACTAGCGCCAGCAGCCCGGCCCACAAGGGCGCAACCGCGCTGGTACCGCCCACCACCTGCGCCTGCCCGTCCACCAGCACGTTGTAGCCCGTCCCTGGCGCGGCGTCGCCCGCCACATCCGGAACGCCTCGGCCGCCACCGCTGCCGCTCGGCTTCGGGACGCCAGCGTTTGCCTGCCAGGCCGGAAGCGCAAACGC
>CAXTVG010000423.1:0-2788 GCA_964247505.1 uncultured Acidobacteriaceae bacterium | reverse complement strand
TGCGCGCCGGGGAGGCACCGGACGCGAGCCCGGCGAACAAAAAGGCGCGCGAGGATGGGTTCGCAAGGCTTACGAAGCTGCTGAAAAGTCTGAAGTAAGGGAACGGCTCCGTTCCGGCTGGGACCTCTGGGTGAGCTTTGGCTGCTAACAACCCACGTCTCAGAATGGACAAGCGGGGCACCCGTGTTGGTTGCCGGCAAAAAGCTCTGCTTTAAGACTAACCTTCAGCCGCTCCCAGCGCTGCTATCCATACCTGCCAGAACGCCGCGCATGTAAGCGAAGCTCGCGATGACGCCGGGCATCGGATCATCCGGCTTGATCTCGTATTCAAGATCGACAAACCCCGGATAGCGGATCGCTGCCAATGCTTTGAAAATGCCGCGCACAGGCATGCCGCCTTCGCCCAACGCGACCTGGCTTTCTTTCGCGTTGAAATCGGTCAGGTCCTTCATATGGACGTTGAAGAGCCGGGGGCCAACCTCGTGGATCGCCTGCACCACGTCGGTCCCGGCCCGCACTGTGTGGCCGACATCGATGCAGCAGCCGATCCGCCGGTCCATGTTCTTGACCGCCTTAAGCACGTCGAGCGGCGAGTGCCACAGCTTGTCCTCGGGGCCGTGGTTATGGATGGCGATGCGGATGTCATACTGCTTCGCAAATTGCTCGATGCGCGGCAGGGTTTCGGGCGCGGGGTCGCCGGCGACGATGACGGAAACGCCGGCTCGCTTTGCGTACTCGAACTTGGCGCGGATATCGGCGTCGTCATCCTTGCTGAAGTAAACCGCGCCGACCGCGTGCAGCGTGATACCCGCGGCCTTGTAAGCCTCCGACGCTTCGGCCTCCGCCTGCGGCTCGGTTGGCAGGTGGTCCTTGACGTCTTTCGCATTGAGCGCCGTGATCTTGAGCTGCTGCATGAAGCCGATCAGCTGCGCCCGCGTGAAGTTGCGGAAGGTATAGCTTGCCAGACCGAGCCGGATCGGCGAGCTATTCGCCGGAGCGGCCTGCGGAAACGCGGAAGTGGCGCGGGCGGCCGTCGCGAGCGCGCCCGCAGCGGCAAACTGACGGCGGGAAAGCTTCATCGGGAGTGATTCCTTTGGGCGCGCGGCCTACACATGCGGTGCCCAGCCTTTTTCGTACGCGCGGCCCCACAGCTTCATGGCTTCCGGGTCTTTTTGTATTTTCCCGTCCGACGTATCGAGCGCGAGTTCCCGGTTGACGATCCAGGCGATGTTGGAAAGCTGCAGCATGGTGACCGCGACGTTGCCCACCGCGACGGGCGCATGGAGCTTCTCACCCTTGCGAATGCCCGCGATGAAATTCGCGAAGTGCGCGTCGGTCATGGAATCGGCGCCCAGCAGGTCGGTCGACGAGGTCTTGTTGCCGGTTTTGTACTCGCTGGTCTTGTTGCCCTTCCAGTCGTAGATCTCATAGCCGTCGCGGTCGACCAGCACGCTTCCAGTGGTGCCTTCAATCACAGACCCGCGGTCACGGTTGTAGAGCTTCATGCCTTGGCAGCTTTTGCCTTCCCAGGAGATCATCTGGTCCGGATAAGTGAAGCTGGTGTTGAGCGTGTCGTAGAACTGCCAGTCGTCCTTGTACTGGTAGCGGCCGCCGGACGCGGTGACGCGCTGGGGAAACTCCGCGCCCAGCGCCCAGCGGCACACGTCGACCTCGTGGGTGCCGTTGTTGAGCGTTTCGCCGGTGCCGAAAAAGCGGAACCAATGCCAGTTGTAAGGGTGGTAGTTGCTGTTGTAAGGGCGGCGCGGAACCGGCCCCTGCCACAGATCCCAGTCAAGCGTGGGCGGCACGGGAATTTCCTTGCCGTAGCCGATAGACTTGCGCACGTTGCTGTACCAAGCCTTGGCGTAGTACGGGCGGCCGATGAGCCCGTTGTGGATTTTGTCGACAATCTCGATGGTATGCGCCGACGAGCGCTGCTGCGTGCCCATCTGGACCAGCTTGCCGTATTTGCGCTGCGCCTCCACCAGCATGACGCCCTCGGCGGGGTTGTGGCTGCACGGCTTTTCGACGTACACGTGCTTGCCCGCCTGGAGCGCGAGGATGGCCATGGGCGTGTGCCAGTGGTCGGGGGTCGCGATGGTAATCGCGTCCACGTCCTTGAGCGCCAGCACGCGGCGGAAATCCTGGTCCTTGGCGGGCGCATCACCCATCGCCTGCTGGGCGGCTCCGGCATACTTTGCCATGATTACGCTGTCCACGTCGCACACGTGGGAAAGCCGGGCCTGGGCCTTGTTCGTCCGCAGCGCGGCCAGGTGCGCGTAGGCGCGGCTGTTCAGGCCCATGACGGCGAAGTTGAGCCGGTCGTTGGCACCCAGGATTTGCGAGTAGCTTTTTGCGGTGGTGGCGAGGGCCGCGCCGGCGGCCATGGTTCCCAGGAGTTCGCGTCGTGTATACATCGTTTCCTTTTGTAGTTGCAGCGGTTATGCGACGGATTTCGGCGGGTTCAGGCCGGCTTCGGTGAGCACCTTTTTCAGGCCCGCCATGCTGACCCGGGTCGACGCTTCCGGCGTTCCCGCGCCGCGCCAGTGGGTTTCAAGGCTCAGCGCGTAGTGGTAGCCGTCGCGCTTGAGCGCTTCGATCTGGCCCACCCAGTTGACCACGCCCACGTCCACGGGCTCCCACTCGTACTTGCCGCCCGGTTGCACCTTCACGTTCTTGGCGTGGCAGTGCCCGATGCGGTGGAACGGCAGCTTGTCGAAGCCATTGGGGTAGGGAGTGGCACCGAGCGCGGCGGCGTTGCCGGGATCCCAGTTCAGCATGAAGTTCT
>CAXTVG010000422.1:0-2796 GCA_964247505.1 uncultured Acidobacteriaceae bacterium | reverse complement strand
GCCTGCCCATCGCTGTTCTTTGTGGAATCAGCCTGCTCTGGGGCTCCGAGTGGATTTTTAGTCCGCTGCTGGCGCAGGTCATGGCCCCGTTTGCCGCGAGTGCCCTCAGGCTCGGGCTCGCGGCGCTGTTCCTTCTGGGCGCTTCGTTGTTGATCACGGGGCGCGGCACCGGCGTGCCCCTTCGCACCAATCTCCTGCTAAGCGCCACCCTGTTTGCGGCCCCGCTCGCGTTGCTGATCACCGCCGGGCAGCATGGCGCGGCCGGGTGGACGCCCTTGCTTTACGCGATGCTGCCGCTTTTTGTCGCTTTTGCCGACGGGGCATGGACGCCCGCGATGGTGCTCGCCCCCGGCGCTACGTTGGTTCTGCTCAACGGAGATGTTCCCTTTGCCCCGGGAAAGCTCGCGTGGGCTCTTGCCGCGCTTCTTGCTGTCGGTCTGCAGGCTTGGGCCCTCCCCTACATTGCCCGCGAGCTGCCCGGACGCGCTTTCCTGCGCGGCCTGAGTTTGCAGACCGCAATCGCGGCGGGGCTGCTCGGGCTTGCCGGCGCGTGGCTTGACCCAGCTCCGCGCATCGCCCCGCTCGCGCAGTGGGGAGCGCTTCCGCTTGCGTCCCTATTGCTGATCGCGGCGCTGGGCACGGCACTGCCCTACGCCGGCCTGTATTGGCTGCTTACGCGCGGGCCGCTCCGGCCGGAGCAGGTTGCTGTGACCCAATGGGTGCAGCTGTTGGTCGCCGTGGGCGAAAGCGCCGCCTTCGCCCATGCCCGCCCGGGCTGGCCCTTGCTCGCCGCCGCGGTTCTCTTGGCAGGGTGTACTTGCTCCGTTTTACGCGACGGCGGCCCCCTAGAAACCGCGCCCTAAAACTTTCTTGCGACCATCCGCCGTTTTTGCGTCCAATAGGCTGAATGAGCGCCTGCTTTTATATCGTGGTGGAAGGCGAAGACCCAGGCTTCGACATTTTCGTGAACGGGCACGCGCTCGCCCGCCACGAAGCCGAGCTTGAAAAGCTGGCGGTCTCGCTCGGGGTCCAGCCGCTGCTCGACTTCTTTTCCGCCGATCGCAACTCCATGGCCATGCTGCTCGAGCAGGGCGCGGGCGACCCGGCCTGGACCCAATCCCTGCCCGCGCCCCAGTGGTTTCTCCCCAGAGAGGGCCTGGAAACGGTGAACGCCATCCTGGATTTCCTTGAGAAGCCGACCTCCAGCTTTGGCATGAGCACAGCCGCGCTGCTCAGCGAGTTGCGCGAATACCGGCTGGTGCTGAACAAAACCGCCAGCCGCGGCCTGCGATGGCACCTCGCCGTTAGCTGGGAGTAGCTTCCAACTGCTTGCGCAGAAACATGGCCTGGCCCAGGTGGTAGCTCGTGTGGTCGATGGCCAGCAGCGCTTCGTGCAGAACGGTTTGCCCATCGCCCCACGGAATCCGCGCGAACAGGTCTGTTTTGGGGTTCTCCACCAGCGCCACCATGGCCTCAATCGCATTTTGGAGCGCTGCAAAGGACTGCTTGGCGCCTTCAGAGCTTTCCGGTGTTTCGCGCGAGGGCCAGTACTCCTCCGGCCACTTGGGCGCGGCGTAGTTCTTGTCCGTCGAAAACACAATGAGATCGTGCAGGGCGAGCCGCGTATGCTCCAGCAGCTGCCATAGCGTGTGGGGCGCGCCTGCCGGCTTTGCCCCCCAATGCTCGTCGCGCACACCGCCGAATACCGCGTCTGCATCCAGGTGCGCGCCTTTGCCTCGCACCAGCTCCGCAAGCTGCTTTCTGAGCTGCTCTTCCACTGTTCACCTCTGCTCAGATTGGATGGCGATTTTGCGCCAAAGGCGCCGCTGCCCGCGCGGCCAGCGCTCAGCCGAAGACTTTGCCCATGCGGCGGATTTGCGCGCCCACGCCGCGGAGCTTTTCCTCAATGTGCTCATAGCCGCGATCCATGTGGTACACGCGGTCCAGGATCGACTCGCCGTCGGCCACCAGCGCGGCCAGCACCAGCGAGGCAGACGCGCGCAGGTCCGAGCACATGACTGCGGCGGCGGACAGGGGCGTCTTGCCTGTAACGGTTGCGGTGCGCCCGTCAACCTTGATGTTCGCGCCCATGCGCATCAGCTCGCCGACGTGCATGAAGCGGTTCTCAAAGATGTTCTCGGTGACGACCGAGGTCCCTTCGGACTGCGTCGCCAGCGCCATGTACTGGGCCTGCATGTCGGTCGGGAAGCCAGGGTATTCCTGCGTTGAAACGTCGGCGGCTTTGAGGTTGCCCTCGCTGCGCACCCGAATCGAATCCTTGCCTAAAACCTCAATGCGCGCGCCCGCGTCTTCCAGCTTGCGGATGACCGCGCCCAGGTGCGCCGGGTTGCAGTTCGAGAGCTGCAGATCGCCACCCGTAATTGCGCCCGCAATCAGAAACGTCCCCGCCTCAATCCGGTCCGGGTTGATGCGGTGGCGCACCCCGTTCAGTTTGTCCACGCCCTTGACGCGGATGGTGGGCGTGCCCGCGCCTTCGATCTGGGCTCCCATCCCGGTCAGCATGGTCGCCAGGTCGACCACCTCCGGCTCGCAAGCGCAGTTCTCAAAAAGCGTCTCGCCCTCGGCCAGAACCGCCGCCATGAGCAGGTCTTCCGTGCCGGTCACGGTGATCTTGTCGAACAGAATCTCGGTTCCGCGCAGGCGTTCCGCACGCGCCTCGATATAGCCGTGCTCGTAGGAGATGGTCGCGCCCATTTTTTCCAGGCCCTTGATGTGCAGGTCGATGGGCCGGCCGCCGATCGCGCAGCCGCCCGGCATCGCCACCCGCGCCAGGCC
>CAXTVG010000421.1:0-2796 GCA_964247505.1 uncultured Acidobacteriaceae bacterium | reverse complement strand
ATCGCCGCGATGTCTTCCTCGTCGACCTCCTCCTTCAGCATCCGCGCCCCGTGCCCCATCGCGTCCTGCAGGCTGTTCAGCTCGCGCAGCTCGGCCTCCAGCCGGGGCAGGTCGCCGTAGCGAATCTGCGCCGCACGCTCCAGGTTTCCGAGCCGCGTCTGCTCATCGGCCTCGAACCGCAGGGCCTCCACGCGCTGCTTTACCTCGCTCAAACGCGTGATCGCGTCGCGCTCTTTTTGCCAGCGAGCGCGCAGCCCCGTCGCCTTCTCCTTCAAACCGGCGAGTTCCGCTTCGACCGCGTGCAAACGCTCCTGCGAGTTCGCATCGGTCTCGCGCCGCAGCGCTGCTTTCTCAATCTCAAGCGAGGTCATCGAGCGCTCGAGCGCGTCGATCTCCTCGGGAACGCTCCCGATCTGGATTGCCAGCGAAGCCGCCGCCTCGTCCACCAGGTCGATGGCCTTATCCGGCAAAAAGCGGTCCGAGATGTAACGGTGCGAAAGCGTCGCCGCTGCCACAATCGCCGAGTCCTTGATCCGGACCTTGTGGTGCGCCTCGTAGCGCTCCTTCAAGCCGCGCAGGATCGCGACCGTGTCCTCCACGTTCGGCTCGCCCACGTACACCATCTGGAAGCGCCGCTCCAGCGCCGCATCTTTTTCGATGTACTTGCGGTACTCGTTCAGGGTCGTCGCGCCGATCGCGCGCAGCTCTCCCCTCGCCAGCGCCGGCTTGAGCATGTTGGCCGCGTCGATCGCGCCCTCGGCTGCCCCGGCCCCAACCAGCGTGTGCAGCTCGTCGATAAACAAAATGATCGCGCCGTGCGAGTCCTCGATTTCCTTGAGAATCGCCTTGAGCCGGTCCTCAAACTCGCCCCGGTACTTCGCCCCGGCGAGCATCGAGCCCAGGTCCAGCGACACTACCTTCTTGTCGCGCAAAATCTCCGGGACGTCGCCGGACACGACGCGGCGGGCCAATCCCTCGACAATCGCGGTCTTGCCGACGCCCGGTTCTCCAATGAGAACCGGGTTATTTTTAGTCCGGCGCGATAGCACCTGGATCACGCGCCGGATCTCCTCATCCCGCCCGATCACCGGGTCCAGCTTGCCCCGCCGTGCCAGCTCCGTCAGGTCTTTGGCGTACTTCTCGAGCGACTGGTACTTCGCCTCGGGGTTCTGGTCCGTCACCCGCTGCGACCCACGCACCGCGGTCAGCGCCTTCAGGATCGCGTCATGCGTCGCCCCAAAGCTCGCCAGCAGCAAGCCCGCGCCGTCGTTCTTCGCGTCCGCCAGCGCCAGCAGCAGGTGCTCGGTCGAAACATAGTCGTCATGGAAGTTCTCAGCTTCCTTACTCGCCTGGTCCAGCACCCGGTTGAGCGCCTGGCTCATCGCCGGCTGCGACCCGCCCTGCACCTTCGGCAGCTTCGCCAGCGCTTCCTTCGCCTTGGCCGCGAGCTGCGCCGTCGGCACACCGATCTTCTCGAGAACGGGTAAAATCACGCCCTCGCGGTCGCCCAGCAGAGCCGACAGCAGGTGCAGCGGCAGCAGCTCCGGGTTGCCATTGTCCTGGGCAACGCCATTCGCCGCCTGCACGGCTTCCTGTGACTTCACAGTGAACTTATCCCAACGAATTGCCATAGTTTCGGGCTCTCTCGACGTAATTGAGATTCGGAGCAGCTCAACCCAGCGCTGTTCCCGCTTCAGCGTGTGCGGCATTCCTGAGACTTAGACTCACACATCCCGGAAAAGATGCAATAAATGTGAGTCACTCGGTATCAAGTATTGGCGCGTGGCTCCACTCTGCCGGTCGACGTACAGTTTTGCCCTTCTTCCCGAATGAAACCCACTCTGGAAATTGCGAGTCGGCGAGCTCTTTGTGCGTGAGGTGGCGAACGTAGCTGCCAAAACTAGACAGTTTGCCTGGCTCTCTTCCATCGAGAACAATGACGCCCACTGGCTTCCGAATCTCGTCGCGAACAATCCTGATTGGCTCGATGAGGTCCGTATCCTGCGAAAGAACGAGTGCTTCGTCAAACAGTCCTCGCCACGCGTCATGGACGAGGTAGGCTGCGAGATTCACATCGGAACCCTTTTCTTCGCTGTTCCAGATCGCGACGTGGGTTGGCCCACCTGCTACGGGCTCCACGAGAGGGCGCATCTTGCGTGTAGTAAGAAAGTTTCCAAGATGGATGGAAATCCGGGGAAGGGAAGCAAGGGCCTGAAGGTAACGCTGCTGCCGAATAGGCTGACCGGGGTCGAGTTTGCCGCTGACTGGCGCTGTGAAATATCGAACCTGGGAGATATCATGGTCGGCACCGGCAAGTGCTTGCGACAAAGCCGCAAGATTCAGCCATTGGAAGTGTGTATGCCGTAGCGCACGGTAGTACAGATTAAAGCCGTCGACGTACACATAGGGTCGTAAGAGTGTTGCCATACAAGCATACAAACACAAAAGCCGCCGGAGCTTGCGCCCAGACGGCTTTTGAACTGACGACACCTTACGGCCCCATCAGCGGGTATACGTAGACATTAAAATAATGTTCTCCACATTGCAAGCTCTTTCGATTACATTCAGCCTCTTATGCTAGATTGCGGCTCTGTGAGAACGAATTGACTGCAATACAACCCTCACCTTTCCACCTCCAGCACCAAACACTTCAGGTACTCCGTCTCAGGAATCGTCAGGATCACTGGATGGTCCGGCGCGGCCCCGGTCCGCTCCAGCAGGCGCACCCGCCGCCCCGCGTCGCCGGCAGCCGCGGCCACCACGGCTTGAAACTCGTCCAGCGGCACGTGATGGGAG
>CAXTVG010000420.1:0-2800 GCA_964247505.1 uncultured Acidobacteriaceae bacterium | reverse complement strand
GTGCTGCGCGGGGATGCGGCGGCCTTGAAAGCCGAGACGATTCCCTCGGTCGCGAGCAGCTTCGATGGGATCGCGAGCACGGTGGGGGCGCTGGGGCCTGCGCTGGCCGGGGCGACGCTGACGGTTGAAAACCTGTATGCGCTGGACGCGGGCGATCTGACCGGGACGCAGGACGATGTGCAGTTTTTCTGTGGGGTCGCGGGCTCGCCGCTGCTGGTGACGGTGACGCTGGGGCAGCTGCCCAAGGGGCAGTTCGCGCTGGCGGTGCTGCACGCGACCGGCGTGAAAGACCCCCAGCAGTTCGCGATGATTCTCGAAAACACGGCGGCGGCGGGCGGGGCGGCGCACTGGGAGCTGGCTGGGTTCTTCGCAAAGCCGCTGACCCTGGCGGGCCACCCGAGCGCGTGGTTCTGGGCGCAGGGGCGCGAGCTGAAAGCGAAGAACCAGCCCTGGAGCGCGTTTTTTTACGACCAGACGGCGGACCAGCTGGCCCGGCCCGCCGACCTGTACTCGAGCAACAACCTGCAAAAGCTGAGCCGGGAGACTGCGTCGGTGGAGCCGCCGGGGCTGCCGGGGAACAAGCCGATGGAGGTGCCGGCGGGGGATCAGACTTTCGCGGTGACCGGGCTGCGGGCCGACAATGGCCTGGGCGGGTTGGATCTGCGGGTCGATGCGAAAGTCCCGAGCGTGGCCGACCCGGTGGCCGCGCGCAAGGACGCCCTGACCTTGATGACGGCGCTGCTTAAGGATCATCCTGAGCTGCGGGCGAACTTCCACGGGCTGTGGGTCTATGAGACAACGCCCGCGGGCCAGACGTTTGCTGTGGAACAGCCTATGTCGGCGCTGCAGTAAGGTATGGAGCCCCGCCCGGCGTTTCTGGACATCGTGGCTGAGCGCCGGGCGGCGGGCGCGTTTGAGCCCACGCCGGTTTCAGATGAAGATTTGCGGGCGGTTCTGCACGCCGGCCTTGCGGCGCCGAGCAGCTACAACCTGCAGCCCTGGCGTTTTATCGTGGTGCGCGGCGCGGAAGCGAAGCGCAAACTGCGCGGGGCCTGCTTTAACCAGGCCAAGGTGGAGGAAGCGCCGGTGGTGATTGTGGCCTGCGGCGACGCGGACGGTTGGCGCTCGGGCGATCTGGACGAGATGCTGCGGCTGGGGCGCGAGGGGGGAATGCCGGAGAGTTTTCTGGAGCAGACCCGGAGCAATGTCCCGAAGTACCTGAGCGAGCACCCCAACCTGTCTGCCTGGCTGAACCGGCAGGTGATGCTGGCGTTCACGACCATGATGTGGGCGGCGGAGTCGCTGGGGCTGGATACCGCGCCGATGGAAGGGTTCGACGCCGGGAAGCTGCGCCAGGCGCTGAAGCTGCCGCTGAGCTACGAACCGGTGGCGCTGCTGGCCTTGGGCCGGGCCACGGGGCAGGCGAAGTACAACGGAGGCCGGTTCAGCGCGGCGCGCATGGTGTTTGCGGAGGAGTTTCCGCGGCCGCTCTCCGAAGACTAGGAGGCTGCGGACGCTTTTTCGAGCTTGCTGCCGGCGACTGAGGCCGCGTGCATGCGAAGGAGGGCGAACG
Organism: uncultured Acidobacteriaceae bacterium; assembly: GCA_964247505.1. Classification (GTDB taxonomy): domain Bacteria; phylum Acidobacteriota; class Terriglobia; order Terriglobales; family Acidobacteriaceae; genus EB88. Next base: position 1,227 of record CAXTVG010000420.1, on the reverse strand, counting down.
AGCCGCGGACCAGGGCGTGGGCCGCGAGGACTCCGAAAGCAAGGGAAGCAGCTGTGGCGCAAACCAGCATGGAAGCGTTGATCATGTCTTGCATGGGGCTTTCTGGTCTCCTGAACCGGTTAGGATGCCTCGTGGGCCGGGCACTTGTGCTTTGTTTGGATGAATTGTCGCAGAACCGGAGAGCGTTGACCCGGGCTGCCGCGTGGAAATAGAGTGGAAGGTACCTCCGGCGACACGCTCCGCTCGCTCGCATCGCTTTCTGTCCCGCGGCATCCGATACTCCGACCCATGGCTATTACCCATATCTCAGTCCGCGGCGCGCGGCAACATAACCTTCGTGACATCAGCGTCCAGATTCCCCGCAATACCCTGACGGTGGTCACGGGTTTGTCGGGCTCGGGGAAGAGCTCGCTTGCCTTTGACACGATCTATGCCGAGGGGCAGCGGCGGTACGTGGAGACGCTGTCCGCTTACGCGCGGCAGTTTTTAGACCAGCTGGAGCGGCCTGATGTGGACTCCATTGAGGGGCTGAGCCCGGCGATCTCGATCGAACAGAAGACCACCAACCGCAGCCCGCGTTCTACTGTCGGGACGATCACGGAGATTTACGACTACCTGCGGCTCTTGTACGCGTCGGTAGGGGTGCCGCACTGCCCGAACTGCGGGCTGCCGATCGCGCGGCAAACGCTGGAGCAGATTACGGACCGGGTGCTGGCGCTGGCGCCGGGCGAGCGGGTCACGGTGTTCGCGCCGGTGGTGCGGGGGCGCAAGGGCGAGTTCAAGGATTTGCTGGACGGGCTCGATTCGCAAGGGTTTCGCGCCCGGATCGATGGGGTGATGCGCGACCTGGCCGAGCCCGTGACGTTGGAGCGGCGCAAGAACCACACCATTGAGGCAGCGGTGGACCGGCTGGTGCTCAAGCCCGACCTGGACCGCAAGCGGCTGGAGGGCTCCATCGCCAAAGCCCTGCAAATGGCGAATGGGCTGGTGCTGATCCAGGTGCACGGCGCGCCTGCGGATACGTCCGAGCAGCTATATTCGTCGTCGATGTCGTGCCCCAACTGCGGGCTGGATGTGCCAAAGCTCGAGCCGCGGTCGTTCTCGTTCAACAGCACGTATGGCGCCTGCCCGGGGTGCCATGGGCTGGGGTCGATCTATGACTTCGACCCGGCGAAGGTGATCACGGACTGGACGAAACCGCTGCTGGACGGGGCGCTGGGGCCGGGG
>CAXTVG010000419.1:0-2805 GCA_964247505.1 uncultured Acidobacteriaceae bacterium | reverse complement strand
AGCCGTCTCTCGAAAATCAAGATGTATGGGTGCCCCATGTCTCGCTTTTGAGACATGGGTCCTACACTCGGCACACAGCCCGCCTATTTGCAGCAACGTATTGAGCTTGCGCCATTCCTGACGACCTTGCTCCAAGGAGACGACCCCGCTTTGACTCGTTCCAACACCGACCTTGAGCAGCGTATCGATGCCGCCTTCGCTGACAGCGACCCCGACGCCCTCCCCGCCTTTCTCGCTCTGCGCGACGCCCTTGAAGCGGGCACAGTCCGCGCCGCCGAACCCGATGCTGAAAGGCCGCTCGGCTGGCGCGTGAACGCATGGGTCAAGCGCGGGATCCTGCTCGGCTTCCGCCTCGGCCAGCTCACGGGCATGGGCGCAGCGCCGGACGACGGCGCGCTGGACTACCCGGCAGTGGACAAGCACACCTACCCCGCCCGCCGCTGGACTCCCGAGCAAGGGGTGCGCATCGTTCCCGGCGGGGCCACGGTCCGCTCCGGCGCGTTTCTCGCTTCCGGGGTCGTCTGCATGCCGCCCTCTTACATCAACGTGGGTGCGTACGTCGACGCGGGAACCATGGTGGACTCCCACGTCCTGGTCGGCTCCTGCGCGCAGATCGGCCGGCGCGTGCACCTGAGCGCGGCGGCCCAGATCGGCGGGGTTCTCGAGCCCGTCAACGCGAGCCCCGTCATTCTCGAAGACGACGTCCTCGCGGGGGGCAATACGGGCGTTTACGAGGGCACCCTGGTCCGCCGCGGCGCGGTCCTCGCAGCGGGCGTCACCCTGACCCGCGGAACGCCCGTCTACGACCTCGTCCATGGCACGGTCCACCGCGCTACCGCCGAACAGCCTTTGATCATTCCGGAAAACGCCGTCGTGGTCCCCGGCGCACGCGCCGTCACGAAAGGCAAAGCAGCCGAGTGGGGTCTCAGCCTTTACGCCCCAGTCATCGTCAAGTACCGCGACGAAAAAACCGACTTGAGCGCGGCGCTAGAAGAGCTTCTCCGCTGAACCGGTTGCCTGTTCGACAGCAAACAACAAATCACAACGGCCTATAAATCATCCTGCACCGGGATGTTCAGTCCCGGCGCAGTTTTTAGGTGATCAGCGAGGCAATCAAGTAGGAAATACACACAAGCGCGACAAGGACCGCTCCAACCATCCAGGGGTTTGCTCGGCGCCCATCCCGCCGATTCCGCCGCCACATCGTAAAACCCTGTAGCGAAACCAGTGCCATAACTACCAGAAAGAAATAGTCGAATGAAGACTGGTGTTTCATCGCGCACCTAACATGTAATGTCGGTAAACAAACCCCACCCGAATGATGCAAGACCGCCGATAGCAAGCGCTGGCCCCCAGAATTCAGCAGTAAACGGAGCTAACGCTCCAATGCCCAAAGCCGGAACTCCCTTCGATAGATAGCCAAGAATCGACAAGCCAGTTCCAATCACCTTTGCAGTAGTGGATGGCACGACACCACACCACCCGGGGCGTGAACCTGGATTCCTGGGCGGCACGGGCCGGAATGTTGGATAAGCAATGCTTGCTGAAGCGCCTAGAGATGTCGCCATGGATTGACAGTAACGATTTATCTGGTTGAAAAACGAGACCATACCCTCCTGTTGCAAGGTAGTTATGATACCCTGCAGATCGGATTGCGTCAATCCTCCCATGCTGTTAAGAATCTGCTGCAGCTGTGCCGCCGTCACTTGTGGATTATATATCTGGAAGTTGGCGAGCGCTCCGTTCAGGTCGATCTTGCTATTATCAATAAACGAAGGCGTCATAGCGTTCCATGCGGGACGAAGTTGTCCATCTACACCATTGTTCACCCAATCCTGGATCATCAAAGTCAGTGCATTTGAAAGGCTGCTATAGTCCGTTCCGTTCCAAGAGCCGACAATGCTATTGCCAGAGGTCATTGCATGAGAGTTCTGAACAGCTGTATAAAGCGATGTGTTGGGACCGGTAGTATCAGCGAGAGCCGTGCGTTGGGCGATGGGACCGAGAACAGCCGCTGAACCCGCACCGGCACAGGTTAAAGAAACAGCTCGTAAAAAGGATCTGCGATCAACCGACATATTCACTTCAAAGAATCAAGTTGGCTACTTAACCTTCATGAATCAATCTCGTCTTTTTACTCGTCCGCCTGCAAGAATGTCAACCTCTCAACACAGTTGTTCAAACGATTTCTAAAATAATCGTCACAACGAGAAGCGACTTGCTTCTTTGTTATTGCCCTCCCACCGACATAGGGTTGACCTTTCACAAATTGCGATCTGCTTATAGTGAGGGCAACTTAGCAGAAGCCGCTCTGGCTGAAGGCCGCCATGTGTAGAAGCTCGGGCGATTTGGCAGAGCCTTATGGCCGACACCCTCGCGAACTCTAGTCACGGCCACAACCTGCTCCGGCTCCACCCCATCCTGTCCCGCGCAAACAAAAACCGGTCGTGCAAACGGTCCGGCCCGTCCATCCAGAACTCCATCCGCTCCGGCTCCACGCAATAACCGCGCCAGTACTGCGGCCGCGGCACCTCGCCCGTTTCCGGCGGATGCGCCTGCTCATACGATCCCACAGCCCGCTCCAGCTCCTCCCTGCTGCCCAGCGGCCGGCTCTGCTGCGAGACCGCCGCCCCCAGCTGGCTCCTGCGCCCGCGGCTGTGGAAGTACGCGTCCACCTCCGCATCCGGCAGCGGCGACACCGGCCCCGCCACCCGCACCTGCCGGCGCAGGGTTTTCCAGTGGAAGCACAGCGCAGCCCGACGGTTCCCCTCCAGCTCTCCGCCCTTTAGACTTTCCGCGATGCTA
>CAXTVG010000418.1:0-2817 GCA_964247505.1 uncultured Acidobacteriaceae bacterium | reverse complement strand
TCCGGCGGCATGAAGCAGCGCCTCGAAGTCGCCCGCGCCCTCGCCGTCAACCCCGACATGCTCCTGCTCGACGAGCCCTTCGGCGCCCTCGACTCCATCACCCGCCTCACCATGCGCAAGGAGCTCCTGCGCGTTTGGCAAGCCGAGCGCAAAACCATTCTTTTCGTCACCCACGACATCGAAGAAGCCGTGCAGCTCGCCGACCGCATCGTCGTCCTGAGCGCGCGCCCCGGCACCATCCAAACCATCGTCACCGTCGACATCCCCCATCCCCGCGACATCAGCTCGCCCCGCTACCTCGAGCTGCGCGACGGTATCTTCCGCCAAATCGGCATCGCCCTCCAGGTATGACGCACCCTCAGAAACCCGCGCCCTGGGAGCGCCTCCTGTGGCCCGCGCTCGCCCTCGCCGCGGCCCTCGCGCTGTGGACCCTCTCCGTCCGCTGGACCGGCACCAAGGTTTTCCCATCCCCGCTCGAGGTCGGGCGCGGCTTCGTCGAGCTCCTCCACCAGCACGTCCTCTGGAACGACATCCTCGACTCCCTCCGCCGCGTCCTGCTCGGCTTCGGCACAGCAGCTCTCCTCGGCATCCCGTTCGGCCTCTTTCTCGGCTGGCACCCCGCCGCGAACCGCACCTTCAACCCCGTGCTCCAGATCCTGCGCCCCATCAGCCCCCTCGCCTGGATCCCCGTCGCCATCCTGCTGCTCGGCGTCGGCGACCACGCCGCCATCTTCCTCATCTTCCTCGGCTCGTTCTTTCCCATCCTCGTCGCCTGCATCGACGGCGTCGCCGGCGTGCCGCCCATCTTCCGCCGCGCCGCCCGCAACTTCGGCCTGTCCCAGGCCCAAATCCTCCGCCGCGTCGTCTTTCCCGCCGCCCTGCCCAAAATCCTCGTCGGCCTGCGCCTCTCGCTCGGCATCGCGTGGCTGGTGGTCGTCGCGGCCGAGATGGTCGCCGTCGACTCCGGCCTCGGTTACCTGGTCATCGACTCCCGCAACTCCGGCAAGCGCTACGACCTCGTCGTCGCCGCCATGCTGCTCATCGGAGCCATCGGGCTCGGGCTCGATCTCCTGTTCCGCTCGCTTGAGAAAATCCGTTCCGTCCGCTGGGGCTTCCGCCATGACTTCTAACCGCAAAATCCTCCTCTTCGTCTCCTTCTGGCTCCTCGGCATCACCGCCCTGCACGGCTGGCTCAACGTCAACTGGGCCGCCGTCCTCAACGGGTACAAGCCCCTCAACCAGCGCAAAATTACCGTCGCCTACATCCCCGTCACCTGCCAGCTCACCTGCCCGGTCACGGACTACATCTCCAAGTTCTCAAACAACGGCGAGCTCTTTCTCCCCCGCATGTTCCAGGGCTTCCCTGAGATCAAGGAAGCCCTCATCTCCAACAAAGTCCAGGCCGCGTTTATCGTCGCCCCCCTCGCCATCGCGCTCAAAGCCCAGGGCGTCCCCATCAAGGTCGTCTATCTCGGCCACCGCTACGGCAGCGCCCTGGTCGTGCAGCGAAACGGCCCCGTTAAAACCTTCGCCGACCTGCGCGGCCGCACCGTCGCCATCCCCAGCCGCTTTTCCGATGAGCGCCTCATCCTGTTCCGCGCCATGAAGGTGTGGAACATGAAGCCCGGCGACATCAAAATGGTCGAAATGGCCCCGCCCGACGTTTCCGGTGCCCTCGCCGCGGGCGCCATCGACGGTTTTGTCATGGGCGAGCCCTTCCCCTCGCAGGCGGAAATGCGCGGCTTCGGCCGCGTGCTCTTCCAGGCCAAGCAGTACTGGCCCGACTACATGTCCTGCATCCTCGTCGTGCGCCAGGACCTCATCGACCGGCGCCCCGAGGTCGTCCAAACCCTGGTCGACGGCATCGCGCGCTCCGGCCTCTGGCTCGATCAAGGCAAGCCCCACCGCGACGACGCCGCCGACTTCGTGGGCCGCTTCTACTACAACCAGAAACCCGCTCTGCTCCGCTGGGCCCTCACCAAACCCATGGACCGCGTGGTCTACAGCCCGCTCGCCCCCCGCAAAGCCGACTTCGACATGGTCCGCGACCTCATGATCGAAACCGGCGTCCTCAAAAAGAAAATCCCCTTCACCGACTACACCGACACCCGCTTCAGCGACGGAGCCCACACCCAAACCGCCTGGAAGTACGAGCCCGGGATCGCCGCAGCCCGGTAAGTGTTCAATAACACCCAAGCCCGTATCGAGTTGAATAAGTGGAGCGCGATCTCCATCGAAGGAACGATGCGCAGCGCGCCGGTCAGCCGTTACGCTGGCTCTCGATTCCAAAGCCTTCACGGGAGCCTCGCCTCTTGACGCACCGGAAACACGCAGCCATTCTTCTCGCCCTCTGCCTCCCTGCCGCCGCAAACGCGCAGACCACGTTCCTCAGCCGCTGGGAGCAGCGAGCCTCCGCCACCCAGGCCCAACAGCCCAAGTGGATCGTTCCCCTTGTCGCCCCGTTCCCCACGCTGATCCAGGTTTTCCGAAGTGATTTCACCCGCCAGGTCACCCCAACGGGTGTCCAAAACTGGAATCTGGGCGCGTCCCGTGGCCTCAACGTCATCCCGTTCGCGCGCACTGAAATTGCCGTGCTCGTCCCGCCTTTCTTCGCGCATGGCGACCAAACCCGCGACGGCTTCGGCGACCTTTCCTTTTCCGCGAAGTACCGCTTCGCCAGCGGCAACGAACTGCACGGCAACTACGCCGCCGCACTATCCCTGGTCGCGACCGTACCCACCGGCAGCTATAAAAACGGCTCAACCGACGCCAGCCTCAACCCCTATCTGGCCCTCGGCAAAGGCTTCCGCAAGGTAG
>CAXTVG010000417.1:0-2820 GCA_964247505.1 uncultured Acidobacteriaceae bacterium | reverse complement strand
ACTCCGCGCCTTCCAGAGCTTCCCCCAGCATCACTACCCGCTCCCGCTCGGCCAGCAACAGCTTCGCCCCGCCCCAAGCCTCGCCCATTGCAGCCCTCAAAGTCCGAGGCTCCTCCACCTCCGGCACATCCGCCCGTCGCGACTGCTGCGCTGCCTCCCGCGCGATTCGCCGCCACCGCTCCACTCGAGCGACAGCAGCCTGCGCCAGGTGCTTCTCCGTCCGACGCGCGATTACCGGCGCAATTCGCTCCACACCCAGTTCGGTGAGCTTTTCGATCGCCCACTCCATCCGGTCGAACTTCCACACCGCCAGCACCATCGTCAGCGGCAGCGCTTGCTCGGCCGCGATTTCCGCCTCCAGCGCAAACGACACCCGCTCCTCACTGGCCGAGCTCACCGCCGCCGACCAAACCCGCTCTCCCGCCGCCACTTCAAAGCGCATCCCCGGCAGCACCCGCAGCACCCGCGCCGCGTGCACTGCCTGCGCGCCCGTAAGCGCCGCCCAACCCTCACCACACTCGTCCGCGATCCATCGCCGCCTCGCCATATCCCCATCCTCGCAGCTTGCCGCAAAACACAAAAGGGACGCTCAACCGAGCGCCCCCTCCGCGTTGCCTTGTGCCGTGATTACTTCTTCTTTGCCGTCGCCTTTTTCGCTGCGGCCTTTTTGGCCGGAGCTTTCTTGGTATCTGCCTTCTTCGCGGTAGCTGCCATCGTCTATTCTCCCTATTACCACAGCGCTCTGCTGTAGGTTAACGCCAGATATAGAGAGAGCAAAAATAGCTGTCAAGCGAAAAAGTAAAGTTTCGCAAACTACTGTGCAGAACTGGTACACAACCCTCTCAACACTCGATCACATTTAAAGCCAAACCCGCGAGCGAAGTCTCTTTGTACCGCGACTGCATATCCATCCCCGTCAGGTACATCGTGCGGATGATCTGGTCCAGGGATACTTTATGCCCGTCCTCTTCATGCATCGAAATGCGGCACGCCTGCACCGCTTTCACCGCGCCCATCGCATTGCGCTCGATGCAGGGAATCTGCACCAGGCCCCCAATCGGGTCGCACGTCATCCCCAGGTTGTGCTCCATCCCAATTTCCGCTGCGTGCTCCCCCTGGTTAATGGTCCCGCGCAGCGCCGCCGCCAGACCCCCCGCGGCCATCGAGCAAGCCACCCCCACCTCGCCCTGGCAGCCCACCTCAGCGCCCGAGACCGATGCGTTCTCCTTGTACAAAATCCCAATCGCCCCCGCGGTCAAGAAGTACCGCAGCAGCCCTTCCTCATCCGCGCCCTCGATAAAGTCCAGATAATACCGCGCCACCGCCGGAACCACCCCAGCCGCCCCGTTCGTCGGCGCTGTCACCACGCGCCCGCCGGCCGCGTTCTCCTCGTTGACCGCCATTGCAAACACCGTCACCCAGTCCAGCGGCGCCAACGGGTCCCCAGGTTTCCCGTTTGAAGCCCGCGCCCGCAGCCGGCCGGCAAGCCGCGGCGCCCGCCGCCGCACATTCAACCCGCCCGGCAGCACACCCTCCGTCACCATCCCACGCTCGATACACGCGCGCATCGCGGCCCAAACTCCCAGCACCCCCGCCCGCACCTCCTCCGGCGAGCGAAGCGAGCACTCATTGCGAAACATCAGCTCGGCAATCGTCAGCCCCGCTGCTTCCGCCATCCGCAGCAGCTCAGCCGCGCTCGCAAAAGGGAAGGGAAGAGGCGCCGTCGTCATCACCGGCGCCGCGCCCACGCCTTCCCCGTCGCGAACGATAAAACCGCCGCCGATGGAAAAGTAAACCTCCTCCAGAAGCAAGGCGCCGCTCTCATCCAGCGCCCGAAACCGCATCCCGTTCGGGTGCTCCATCCGCGAGCCCGGCGGCAGCATCCGTTCGCGATGAAACAGCACATGCTCGCCCTCACGAAACGCAACCGTGTGCCGCCCTAAAAGTCTCAGCAATCCAGTCCGGGCGATCTCCTTGAGCCCGCCCTCCACCGCATCGGGGTCGATCGTCGCCGCCTCTTCCCCCATGAACCCCAGCAGCACCGCCCGGTCCGTGCCGTGCCCCTTACCGGTTAAGGCCAGCGACCCATAAAGCTCTGCCCTAACCTCCCGCGCCGCCGCAAGCAGCCCCCGCGTTGCAAGCTCCAAAACAAACGCCCGAGCCGCCCGCATCGGCCCCATTGTATGGGAGCTTGAAGGCCCAATCCCCGGCTTAAACAAATCGAAAAAACTCGTCTTCACGCCTTCGATTCTAGTCCGCTCAATCGCGCTTTCCGTGACTTAACCCACCCACGCACTCGCTCATCGAGAGAAAAGCCCAAATCGCCCGCATAAATAGAAATAATGCGCAAGTACGTTCGTACCCAATCCATTACCACCGTGCTGCCGGAAACACTTGCTTCCGCGTCAGCCCGGCCTTACGCTCCACCCAAGCTGCCGCTCAAGCGCAGCTCCGGGGAGCTAAAGTCATGGACAAACATAAATTCATCTTCGTGCGCTGGCCCAATGGGGAGTGGACCATCGCCCTCGACCGCGAATACAACCTGGCTGAACTCGAAGCTTTCTGACCTGCACGCGCCGAATTCAAATGGAGAGCAAGGGTCGGGTGCCCCACGTCTCGAATCTGAGACGTGGGTTTCGTTCGCAAGGGCGAACGACCGTTTTGATCGAAAACTCATGAGCACGGGCGCGCCGCGCTCGATCTTGACATTTGGGTTGTTGGCTGCAGGCTCGCGGCAGAAACGCAAAACCGCCTGCGCGGCTGGCGGCCACTTCGTGGCAGGTCTTCTTAGAACCCGTTCCGCGGCGCACATGCCGAAAG
>CAXTVG010000416.1:0-2821 GCA_964247505.1 uncultured Acidobacteriaceae bacterium | reverse complement strand
ATGTCCACCAGGCCCGCGGCCAAGGAAAACGGGCCGCTCTTATCGAAAAAGCGCCAGGCTCCAGTGGCGTTGAGTGGGCTGGAGCCTGCCGGAGCAAGTGAGGAAAGCTGGCTGCCGCAGCCGGCAAGCACGGCGAGGCTGGTGAGCGAGACAACGGCGAAGGCGCGAATGGATGGCATAAAAGGACTCCCGGTCCTCCACACCATAGAGCTCTTTCCGCGCGGCGCGAGCCTTGAAATGGCGCACGCAGCTTACCAAGGTCATACACAGTTCTGGCGACTTACACTTAAGTGCAAGCCGCCACTGCTTATGCCGCTTCTTGAGCCGCGGCCCGCTCGCCGTTAAAGTCTGTCAGGCCGACGACGGTGGCCTCTACAAAGGCATTCGCTTTGAATATTTTGGCCGCGGCCGTTCCTTCAAACCCGAACAGCTTCGGGACCGCCAAGGAAGAGCCCGCGAAGCCTCCATCCAGCTTGCCATGGGTTTCAAAGGAGATAACCGGCTTGACCCCAAGCGGGTAGTTCGTGAGCAGTGACTCGCCCAGCACAAACAGGCCAGTCATCAGTGCCGCAACGGCTGCGGGCGGGTTTCGCTTGCGGCAGACGAGCGCCATGCTGAGGAAAAAGGTCGCGTGGCCGTAGTCGATGATGCCGTGCGTCCGCGCGTCGATTACCTTGGGCAAGCGGTTTTCAAGCACATGGAATCCTTGGGACAAGAGCGACATTTGGTTCTCCTTAGAGCCAGCAGCGCGCAGCGGGATGCGCGTCTGGGCGTTAACGACTAGGATGCGGCTGTTGCGCGCGGACGGCTTCCGCGTTGTGCGCCGCTCGGTATGATGGCTTTGTTCCCGACGCTGCACATGCCGCTTTCCCCCACTCCCAACCCGCCGCCTGCCGCCGCGCCCGAGGCCGTGACCGGCAAGCCGGTCAGCGGCTTTGAGCCGCTCCGGTCGCCGCTGTTTCGCGACCTTTGGATCGCCTCCACCGTTTCCAACCTCGGCGGCTGGATGCAGGACACCGCCGGAACCTGGCTGATGACGGTGCTGACGCCGTCGCCCTTGCTGATCGCGCTGATGCAGACCGCGGCCAGCCTGCCGGTTTTGCTGCTCGGCCTGCTCGCCGGGGCGACCGCCGACATTTTCGACCGCCGCCGCCTGCTGCTGTTCTGGCAGGGCTGGATGCTGGCCGCGGTCGCGCTGCTCAGCCTGCTCACGTTCCTCGGCGTGATCGCGCCGTGGGTGCTTCTCTTGCTCACCGCGATGCTGAACGTGGGCACCGCGATGAACGGCCCGGCGTGGCAGGCGATCATGCCGGAGCTGGTGCCGCGCGCGCAGCTGCCGGAAGCGGTTTCGCTCAACAGCGCCGGGTTCAACCTCGCACGCGCGCTCGGCCCCGCGCTGGGCGGCTTGGCCATCGCCGCGTTTGCCCACGCGGAAACCGGCGCGGCCTGGACCTTTCTGCTCAACTCGCTTTCGTTCGTCGGGGTGCTGTTCGTTCTGTACCGGTGGAAGCGCAATCCGCTGTTTAAAAGCGCGCTGCCCGCCGAGCGCATTTTCGGCTCCATGCGGGCCGGGCTTCGATACATCCAGTACGCGCCGCCGCTCAAAGCCGCGTTGGCCCGCGTTTTCCTGTTTACCCTTTTTGTCAGCGCGGTGTGGGCGCTGCTGGCGGTGGTGGCGGCGCGCGACTTACGCAGCGGCGCGTTCGGCTACGGCATCCTGAACGGCAGTATGGGGCTGGGCGCGGTCCTCGGCGCGGCGAGCCTGCCGCGCGTACGCCGCCGGTTCTCCGCCGACACTATGATCGCCGCTTCCACCTGCGTTTTTATTGCGACGCTGCTGATCCTCGCGTTTGTTCATTACGCGTTTGTGATCATCCCGGTGCTGCTGTGCGCGGGCTTTGCCTGGACCACCACGATGTCCACGCTCAACCTGGCCATTCAGGTTTCCGTGCCGGATTGGGTTCAGGCCCGCGCCCTCGGGATCTATCAAATGGTTTTTTCCGCCGGAATGGCCCTGGGCAGCGTCGTTTGGGGCTTGCTCGCCGAGCACATCTCCACGCCCACCTCGCTCGCTGTTGCGGCGGGCGGGCTTCTGGTCACGCTGCCCCTGAGCATGCGGCTGCATGTGCTGCGCGGCGAGCTGCCCGACCTGAGCCCCCTGGGCGCGAAACTTGCGGAGCCGCAACTCGCGCTGCGGCCGCAAATGTCCGATGGCCCGGTGCGCGTGCTGGTCGATTACCTTATTGAGCCCGAGAACTACAACGCCTTTGTGCAGGCCATCCACGAACTCAAGGACGTCCGGATGCGCGATGGCGCGATCCGCTGGGGTATCTTCCAGGACGCCGATAACCCGCGTTGCCTGAACGAAACATTTGTCATGGAGAGCTGGATCGACTATCTTCGTCAACGCGAGCGCTTTACCGCTTCCGACCGCGCGATCCGCGACCGCGTCAACAGTTTGCACCACGGCGACGGACCTCCGCGCATTCACCACACCATCTACGCCAAAGAACGCGCCGGCGAGCCGAAACCAACGGAGACAGCGTCATGATGAAGAGAATCGCACTCCTGCTTCTGCTTGCGGCAGGGCCTTTGTTCGCGCAGAGCGAACACAAAACAACGCCGGGCAATGGGCCGGACGGCGTGCCGCAAACGACGTTTCTGGAGCACCACCTGGGCACGGATCACGCGGAGGGCATCACCACGCTGGACATGAACGGCGACGGGCGGCCGGATCTCCTGAGCGGCGCGTACTGGTACGAGAACCCCGGCCCGGACGGCGGCGAGTGGAAGCGCCACCAGTACCGGACGGTGGGCATCC
>CAXTVG010000415.1:0-2822 GCA_964247505.1 uncultured Acidobacteriaceae bacterium | reverse complement strand
CGCGCCGCTGCCTGTTCCTCCGTTGCGGGAGGATCCTGCGCTGCTGCCGCCTAAGCCGGAGCTGCCCGAGCCGAAGCCGCTGCTGCTCCCGCCAAACCCGCCCGCGCTGCCGCTCGAGCCGAGTCCTCCGCCAAATCCGCCGGCCGAAGCGCCGGTGCCACTCGACCCGATGGGGGTTGCGCCCGCGATGGAGCTGGAGCTCGACCCGGCAAGCGGCTGCCCGAAGAAGCCCAAAGGCCGCACGTGCGCTTCCCCGAAGTGGATCAGCTTCCAATCGTCCTTGCCGGTCAGCGGGTTGAGGTAGCGCCGGCGTAGGAAGCGGATGTCGTTGCTCTTGACCAGCTGGTCAATCGAGGTTGGGTAGGCGTTGAACTTTTTGTAATAGAGGCGGATGGCGCGTTTGTACTCCTGACCGCGGTGTACGGCTTCGAGTTCGCGGTCGCGCCGGATGGACGCGGCGACTTTGGGCGCGGCGACCGCGAGCGCAAGAGCGATCAGCGCAACGAAAAAAAGCACGGCCAGCAGCAGGTAGCCGTCTTCACCTCGCGTTTCGGGCTTCCGGCTCATCAGTTTTCTACCAGCCGCAGGGTTTGCGTGTTGTGGTACGGCAAATCTTCGATCTGCACCGAGCTTGGCGCGATGCTGATGACCTTGTACCGGTGGCTGACGACGTCGCCTTCCGAAGCTACAAAAACATCGTCGCCGTGGGTCAGGAAAGCGCGCCGCGTACCGTTTTTCCGCGACGCGTAGCCGAAGAAGCGTAAATCGATGGACGGCGGCGGAGGCGGGCCTGTGTTCGCGGCGATTTGCTGCTGTTCGGACGGACGCACGGACGCTTTCACCTTCTCGATAGCTGCCGAAGCAGGAGGGGCCGAGCTTTGGGAAAAGATGTTGCGTCCTGAGCCCGAGTACAGATAATTTTCGGTTTCCGCCATCAGCTCGGGGTGTAGCGTCGGATCCAGAGTCGCTCCCGCAGCCGGCGCGGTTGAGGCTGCGCTCGCGCGTGAAGATGTTGGCGCACCGGCAGCCGCGGCGGGGTGTGACGGGACCGAAGGCGGCGGAGGCGCAGCCGCGGGGCCGCCGAAAATAGCGTTGAAGGCGAGCACCAGGACCACCACGCCCAGCCCGCCCGCGCCCGCGACCTTTTTCTTGTCGTTAGTACCCGCTCCCTTGAGGCTCGCCATTATTCCGCCTCTCCCACGCCTGCGGGTTGGAGCAGAGCGGGCGCGCTCGCATCCGAGCGCATAAAGGTAGTCATCCGCATGCGCAGGTTCACAACCCCGCCCTGCTGGCCGGTCAGCGTGATGGAGCGGATGATAAAGAAAGCGTGGCTCTTGTCGCGCTCGACGTCGTTGATGAAGTGCATGACCGGGCCATACTCGCCGGTGACGTTGGTGTCGATACGGAGCTCGCCCAGCCCTGGGATGGCCGGAGCTGGCGTGTAGGCAGCGCGGCTCAGGCGAACGTGGTTCCGCGTTGTCAGCTGGCCCAGTTCGGCGACCACGACCGAGTCACTTGCCGGAATGCGAGCGTCGATGAACTCACCGGCCCTCGTCCGAGAGCGAGCGAGCTGTTCGGGCAGTCCCTGGAGCCGTCCGGCCTGCGCCTGAAGCTGCGCGTAGGTGCGCAGGTCCGCGTTGTATTCGGCGGTTTGGTCGCTGTGGCCGCGGTGCCAGGCGAGGGCCAGCTTGGTTCCAAGCACCAGGTCGAAAACCAGCAGCAGCACCACCGCCGCCAGGTGCAGGTTGAGAGTCGTGAGCGCTTGCGAGAGGATCGAGCGTCGGGTCATTCCGGGCGTTCTCCCAGGGGCGGCGGCAGCTTCGTCAAGCGCTGGCCATACGGGCTTTGGAACTTTTGGCTTGGAGCCGCGGCGGGAGCTTGCTTGGTGTTCGTGAGCTCGGCGGGCGGGGGCTGGGCCGACCGCGGCTCGGGCCGCGCGGCGGACGGGCGTGTCCGTTCGCTCAGGTGCGTGTTCGGCAGTGGCCGGTATCCGGCCAGAATGTCAAAGGTCACGTCCGCCGGGCCGGTTTGGGCCACGGCCATTGCCCGGACGTTTCCGCCGTTCTGGTTCGCGAGCGCTTCAGAGACTAGCCGGGGCGCGACAAAGTAGCGCGAACGCTCCAGATTGTGGACTACGTCCACCGCGTGCTCGCGGGCGCCGGTCACGCGCATGCGGATGGTTACGCGGCCGTCCGGCGCGACCACGGGGTCAATCGCCTGCACCAGGACGCCGGGGGGCAGGGTGTTTTCAAGATCGCTCATGGTGGCAGTCCAGGAGAACGACTTGCTGCGGAACAGCCCGTTGAGAAAGGCCGCCTGCGTCAAAACCTGGGCGCTGGGGCCCTGGGTCGCCAGGGCGCGGGCGCTCGCCTGCTGCCGGCGCACCAGGGTGATGTTGTCATGGAGGTGAGTCACGCGGGCCTCGGCCATCTGCGCCTTGGTTTGCGCCGAGTGGAGCACCAGCAGCATGGGCAGGGCGAGTACGGCGAGCACCAACGCGGCCACGCGCAGACGGGCGTAGACGGGGCGGAGCTCGAGGTAAGGCCGCGTTGCGAGATTGAGGTTGATATTCATGCGTTCAGGAGCGCTCCGGTGACTGGCGCGAGAAGCGAGCGAGGCACGGTTCTGGAAGGCAGCTCGGGCGCGGCACCCAGCTCGCGGATAGCCACGCCGGGCTCGCCCAGCATCGCGTGGAACAGCTGCGCGGTGCCTGGGCCGATGTAAAACAGCTCAGTGGGCGCGGCCGCCAGGGTGTCTTCGAAGTAAGCCAGCGCGACCGAGACGCTTTGCCGGATGTCCTGCTCTTCTTCGCGCTCGCGGGC
>CAXTVG010000414.1:0-2822 GCA_964247505.1 uncultured Acidobacteriaceae bacterium | reverse complement strand
TGAACTACTACCGCGACTCGGGCTTTCTGCCGCAGGCGATGCTGAACTTCCTGGGCCTGATGGGCGGCGGGATGCCGCAGCTGACCGAGGCCGAGATCGTAAGCTCGGGGGCGAGCACCAAGGAGTCGGACCTGTTTTCGCTCCAAGAGATGCGGGAGCGTTTCGACTTTTCGCGTATTTCGCTGGGCGGTCCGGTGTTTGACTTGGCCAAGCTGCGATGGATGAATGGGGAGTACATTCGCAAGCTGTCGCCGGAGGAGTTTTTCGGGGCGATGCGGGCTACGGTTTTTTCGGACGCGTACCTACAGGCGATTGCGCCGCTAGTACAAACGCGGATCGACACGCTGGGCGGGTTTGGCGACCTTTCGGACTTCTTCTTCAAGGATAATGTGCTGCCGCCGGAGCAAGTCTGGCTGCCGAATAAGCGCGGGCATGAGGAGTCGCTGCTGTTTGCCGGTGAGCTGCTTGCGGTTCTGGAAGGTGTTGCGTGGGAAGCTCCGATGATCGAGGCGGAGATGCGGAAGCTGGGTGAGGCCAAGGGGTGGAGCGTCAAGGAAAACTTCATGCTTCTGCGCGCGATTCTGACGGGGAGCGCGCAATCGCCGCCGCTGGTGGAGAGTTTGGTGGTGTTTGGGAAGGCGCGCTCTCTGGATCGGCTGCGACGGTTCTTGGAGGCGCAGAAGAGGCCGGGAGCGAAGGCGTAAGCCTGTGCCCTGCTCAAAAGACACAAGGCGGTCCTGAGCTTTCGCTCAGGAGAACCCACGTCTTACCACCCCAGCGAGCATGGACCGCTCGCGGGGGGGGACGTCGAGACGTGGGGCACCCGGGTCTTTTCAACTCAAAGTAAGTACGTATAGGCGCTATCGCGTGATGATATCGAGGGAGACGGGCGCGTTTTTTGGGGGGAAGCAGGTATCGGCGTCGCAGGCCTGGTAACGCAGCGCGGCTTGCAGCATGTGTTCGCCGCGCTGGGAAGCGGCAAGGCGGGCGTGGAGTACGAGCTCGCCGGTGTAGACGCTCAGCTTATCGTTCGGAAAGGCTTTTGAGCTGAACTCCGCGCCGGGTGGGAAGTCTACGGCCTGGACGTCGAGCCCGGGCGGCTCGGCGACGATCAGCTCGGTGCGGATGAGGGTTTTGTCGTGCGGCGTGTGGGAGTTGATATGCAGGCCTTCACGGATGCGAAAGTGGAGGTCGACCTGCTGCGGCTTGCCGCGGGTGAGCGTGACCTGCTCGGGGAACTGGTAGGTGACCGGGTCGGTCGCGGGTTTCGGGCCAGTTTGCCACGGCAGCTGCTGCGCCGCTGCCAGCGGGAACAGTGCGGCGGCGAGGAGGAGTTTAGGCACCACTTGCGATCGCCTTCTTAATGTCGGCTTCGGCTTCGTTTTTGCTTCCCGCGCCGGTGATGACGGCGACGACCTTGCCCGTGCGGTCGATGTAAAAAGACTGCGGGAGATAATCGATGCCGCCGTACTGGTCGGAGATGGTATCGCCGCCGAGCAGGACCGGGTAGTTGATGTGAAGCTTCTGCGCGGCGGCGGTGATGGCGGCTTTTTGCCCGGCGGCCTTCGCGCCGGAGTCGAGATTGTCAGAGGAAACGCCCAAGATTTCAAAGCCTTGCGAGGCATATTTCGTGTGCAGGTCCGCGAGCCAGGGGATTTCGTACTTGCAGGGGCCGCACCAAGTGGCCCAGAAGTTCACGAGCACGGGGCGGCCTTTAAAGCTGGCGAGCGAGACCTTCTTGCCATCGGTCGAGACAAGCTGGAAATCGGGCGCGGGCTTGCCGAGCAGCGCGTTGGGCGGCCCATTGCCTGCGGTGCCGTCGGGTGAGGGCGTGGCGGTGCCGCCGTCGGGCGTGAGGATCAGCTGCTGGCCGGGCGGGGTTACCTTGGCGATTTTTTCGTTGCGGCGCACATGGTAGTT
Source organism: uncultured Acidobacteriaceae bacterium (assembly GCA_964247505.1). Lineage (GTDB taxonomy): Bacteria > Acidobacteriota > Terriglobia > Terriglobales > Acidobacteriaceae > EB88. The sequence continues at coordinate 902 of CAXTVG010000414.1, read as the reverse complement.
CGCGACGCCGGCCCAGATGATCAGTCCGAAGCCTACCAGCATAAGAAGAATCACTACGGTTCTGCGGATCACGGGCGGCTCCTCTACCCCATTCTATGGGACGCGCTTGCGCGCCGAACGGGGCGATGGTTTGATGAAGAACGGTATGGCGATCCCGCAAACACCCTCCGAGCTGGTCCGCACCGAGGCCGCGGCGCTTTCGGCCTTGGCCGACCGGCTGGAGGGCGCGATGGCGGCTCCGTTTGAGCGCGCGGTCTCGCTACTGGTTCAGTGTGGAGACGCGCGGGGCCGCGTCGTGGTCACGGGCATGGGCAAAAGCGGGATTATCGCGCAGAAGATCGCGGCAACCTTGTCTTCCACGGGGTCCCCTGCCCTGTTTCTGCACCCGGCCGAGGCGGTGCATGGGGACATCGGCATGCTCGCGCCGGGGGACGTGGTGATCGCGCTTTCGGCGAGCGGCGAGACGGAAGAGCTGCTGCGTTTGCTCGCGACCATCAAGCGCGTGGGCGACGCGTTGATTACGTTTTGCTGCGCTTTAGGTTCGACCCTGGCGCGGGCCAGCGATGTGGCTTTGGATTGCTCGGTGGCGCAACCCTCGCTTGGCGGTTTGGCGGCAGACACTTGTGGGCTGGGGCTAGCGCCGACGGCTTCGACGACCACGATGCTTGCACTCGGCGATGCTTTGGCGATCGCGGTTTCGCTGCGCAAAGGGTTCCGCGCGGAGGACTTTGCGCGGCTGCACCCGGGCGGGCGGCTGGGGAAACAGCTGGCCCCGGTGCGGGAGCTGATGCACACGGGTGAGCGGGTTCCTCGTGTTGGCGTGAACGCGCCTTTGGGCGAAGTCATGGACGAGATGACCCGCAAGGGCTTGGGAATGACAGTGGTGCTGGACGAGGCGGGAC
>CAXTVG010000413.1:0-2827 GCA_964247505.1 uncultured Acidobacteriaceae bacterium | reverse complement strand
TATTCAGCTCTTTAATCCGCGCTCGGGGCACACGGGCACTTACACCAATAGCAGCGGCCAGGTTGTCACTGGCTTTATCCGCGATCCATTTCCGGGCAATATCATCCCGGCTAGCCAGTTAAGCCCGGCCGGTGTGGGCGCGCTCAGGTACCAGCCGCTGCCGAATGTTAATACCAACTCCCTTTTCAACAACTACGTCGTCACGGGCGGGTCGCCGAACACGAATTACTACCACTTCGACGTTCGCGTGGACCATAACTGGACGCAGGCCTGGAAGACGTTTGTCCGTTTTTCGCATGTCGCCGAGACCCAGACGCCTTTTTCCGACTACCCGATCGACGCGACCGGCGCGCCCACGGGAGGCGTGGCGTCGCAGGGCTACAGTGGCCCGTTCAACACGGGCGCGTATAGCCTGGCGTACGACAACACTTTCACCCTCAGCCCTACCCTGCTGTTCGACGTCCGCTACGGACTGAGCCGCTCCCAGTTCCTCCGCATACCGCTGGGCGGAGCGTTTGATATTACGCAGGTAGGCCTGCCCGCCTCGCTTGCCGCCACCTCCAACGCGAAGGTCTTCCCGACATATTCTTTGGGGAACGGCTACTCCTCGTTCGGTTCCGGTGGCTTTGTGCAGTACCAGCAAAACCCGACCGTGCATGACGTGCTTGCGAACTTCGACAAGGTTAAGGGCGCCCACGACATGAAGTTCGGCGGGGAGTTCCGCAAGATTTTCCTCAACTTCTACCAGTACGGCTACCCTTCGGGGCAGTTCAGTTTCTCGCAGGATTGGACGCAGAACGTAGCGGGCGACGCAAACACAGGAAACGGCAACCTGGGCGGCGGCAATCCGTTTGCATCGCTGCTGCTGGGCCTTCCTGATGGCGGGCAGTACACGATCGACCCTTCGCTTGCGGCCGGGAGCACCTATTTTGCGCTGTACGCCGAAGACACCTGGCGCGCCACGAACCACTTCACCTTGAGCTATGGGCTGCGCTGGGACGTGGACCAGCCGCGCACCGAGCGCCACAACAAGCTTTCGTACTTCAGCCCGGCCGATGCGTCTCCCATTCCGTCTGTAGCGCCAGCTCCCGGAGTGCTTTGCCCTTCATGCGGCAATCTGCGGGGTGCGGAGCACTTCGTGGGCAGCTCGACAGGCCAGTTCGGGCGTCAGCAGGTGAATGCGCACAAGCTTGACTTTGGACCGCGCATCGGCGCGATCTGGAGCCCGAATGAGAACTGGGCGTTGCGCGCCGGGTTCGGTATTGTTTTCGCGCCGACCGACATGCAGCCGGCCGGCGCCGATGGAGGGGCCGGTACGGACGGGTTCAACACCAACACCCTTCCGTCGTTCAGCTTCGACAGCCAGAGGACGATCGCTACCACTCTGGACAATCCCTTCCCGCAGGGTGTGCAGATACCGGCCGGCGCTGCCGGTGGGCTGGCGAATAACATAGGTGCAGGGATCTCGGCGGATTATTTGACGGAGAGCGACAGCCGCACGCCTTATTCAGAACAGGCGAACGTAACTATCCAACGCACCTTGCCTGGGCAGACCGTGGTGGAGCTTGGGTGGCTTTACAACCAAGGGAAATTTCTGATTGACGGCAACCCGCAGGGTGTTCCGCGCGACCAGGACGACCCGCGGTATCTGGCGCTCGGAAGCGCTCTCCGGGATACCGTCTCCAATCCGTTTTACGGCATCATCACGACGCCGAACTCGCCGCTTGCGCAACCGACAATCCAGCGAAACTACCTGCTGCGTCCGTTTCCGCAGTACAACGGCGTGGCTGAGTACCGGAAGGACACTGCCTATTCCAACTACAACGCCCTTACGGTCCGGCTTGACAAGCGCTTCGCCCAGGGCTTGACGCTGCTGGTCGCTTTTACGGGCGCCAAGCTGTTCGATAACTCGGCGGCCGCTGTGACCTTTCTTGGGCCGACGAGCTCGACCTATGCCAACCAATATAACCCAAGCGGAGAGTATTCCGTGTCTCCGCAGGATATCTCTCACGACCTTGTGACCAGCTACACCTATGAACTGCCGTTTGGCCCTGGCCGGAAATACCTGAGCGGTGTCCATGGAATCTGGGGTACGCTTATCAACGGATTCCAGACCTCCGGCATTGTGAACTATATCGGCGGAACCCCTATCGTCTTGGGAAGCGTCGGCGATACAACGTACCTGCTCGCCAACAATCAGCGTCCGGATATGTCCAACTTCAACGCCAAGCTCAGCAATCCGACGCGGGCAAAGTGGTTTAACACGTCCGTGTTCTCGTTGCCGTCCAACTATACCTTCGGCAACGGTCCCCGTACGTTGGCGAATGTTCGCACGCCTCGGCTGGTCAGCGCTGACCTGTCGGCTATTAAGAATACCTACTTCGGCGCCGACCAGCGCTATAACGTCCAGCTCCGCCTGGAGGCGTTCAACGCTTTAAATCATGTGCAGCTCGCTGCTCCAGACGCGAACTACTTCGATGGGACCTTCGGTACGATCACCAGCGCGGCGAACGGCCCGCGCCAGGTGCAGCTGGCCGCTAAGTTCTACTTTTAAACCGCAGCTTTCTCTGAAAGGCGCCCCTCTCGATGGGGGGCGCCTATTTCTTGTGCGCCGCGCTGCGGGCGATGAGGCAGGCCATGTAGCCCGCGCCGAAACCATTATCGATGTTGACCACGGCTGTGTTCGGCGAGCAGGAGTTGAGCATGCCGAGCAGCGCGGCGATGCCGTGGAGGCTGGCGCCGTAGCCGACGCTGGTGGGCACGGCGATGACGGGGACGGCGACCAGGCCGCCGAGGACGCTGGGGAGCGCGCCTTCCATGCCGGCGC
>CAXTVG010000412.1:0-2828 GCA_964247505.1 uncultured Acidobacteriaceae bacterium | reverse complement strand
GTGTCGAGCTGGTTCGCCGTGCAGATAAACAGCACCTTGGACAGGTCGAACGGCTGGTCGAGGTAGTTGTCCCGGAAAGTCGCGTTCTGCTCCGGGTCCAGCGTTTCCAAGAGCGCGGCCGACGGGTCGCCGCGGAAGTCGCGCCCCAGCTTGTCGATTTCATCTAAGAGCAAAACGGGATCGTTCGTGCCTGCGCGTCGGATGTTCTGGATAATCTGCCCCGGCAGCGCCCCGATATAGGTCCGGCGATGCCCGCGAATCTCCGCCTCATCGTGCATGCCGCCCAGCGAAATCCGCTGAAATTTGCGGCCCAGCGAGCGCGCGATTGACCGGCCCAGCGAGGTTTTGCCGACGCCCGGAGGCCCAACGAAGCACAAAATCGGCCCCTTCATATCCGGCTTCAGGCGCCGCACGGCCAGGTAGTCCAGGATGCGGTCCTTCACCTTCCGCAGCTCGTAATGGTCCTCGTCGAGGACATTCTTGGCAAGCACGAGGTCGATGGTCCCGCCGGTGCTCTTGTTCCAGGGCAGGATCGCAAGCCACTCAATATAGTTGCGGGTCAGCGAGTAATCGGCAGCCATGGGCGACATCCGGCTGAGCCGGTTCAGCTCCTTGAGAGCCTCTTTCTTGGTCTCCTCCGGCATACCGGCGGCTTCGATCTTTTCGCGCAGCTCCTCGATATCGCGCTGGCCTTCGTCGCCCTCGCCCAGCTCCTTCTGGATCGCCTTCATCTGCTCGCGCAGATAATAATCTCTCTGCGACTGCTGGACCTGGTCCTGTACCTCGGACTGGATCTTGTTGCGGAGCGACTGGACCTCGACCTCTTTGGCCAGGTGCTTGTTCACGCGCTCCAGACGCTTTTGCACATCTGCGGTCTCGAGCAGCTCCTGCCGGTCTGAAGTGGACAAAAAAGGCAGCGATGAAGCGACAAAGTCAGCCAAACGCGCGCCATCGTCAATCTGCGCCGCAATCGCCTGCAGCTCGTCCGAAAGCGTTGGCGAAGCGGCCACGATTTGCTGGAAATCCGAAACAATGTTCCGCTGCAGCGCCTCCAGTTCCGGTCCCGGGGCCGGCGAAACCTCCGGCACGACCTCGACCGAAGCGGTCATAAATGGTTCGAGCTGTTCGTAATCGTCGATCTTGACCCGCTCGCCGCCTTCGGTGAAGACAAACAGGCTCTGGTTCGGCATTTTGACGACTTTGTGGACGGTCGCGAGCGTGCCATAGCTGTGCAAGTCCGAGGGCTGCGGCGAATCCAACCGCGAGTCGCGTTGCGCGACTACCACGATAGACTTTTCCTCGCCGAGGGACTGGATCAGCTGGATGGAACCTTCACGGCCCACCGTAAGCGGCAGAACGGCATGGGGAAAAAGGACTGTGTCTCGCAGTGGCAGAACCGGCAGAGTCCGTTTTTTACTTGCAGATTGGCGCTCGTTGCGCTCTCCGCTGGGGCGGATGATGCTTAGGAAATCATTCGACATGAGTGTACCTTTATCAAATTTCCTCTATTGGACGCTGAAGATTCCAGAAAGATGCGAGCAAAGTTCCAGCAGGCTCCTTCTGGTTGAAAAGGAAGCCTGCCGGCGAAAGAAGTGTTGCATTCGGAAGCCTGGCAGCGCCGGCTACTCTCGTGTATTCCTTCTATCGGCTTTCGGCGGTTTTACTTCAGGAAAAATCGACATCGCGCAGTACGGAGGTACTGTCTTGGGATGCCGCCCTGTACCGGCCCAGTTCCTTCACAAACAGGCATAACCCGGCGAGCTCGGTTAACGCCTGTTCAGCGGAGGAATCCGCCCGGTGCTGGTAGTCCGCGTAAAAGACGTACTCCCAGGGCGATCCTGGGACCGGACGCGATTCCAGCCGCGTCAGGTTAAGCCCGTGCCGGGCGAATACTTCGAGCGCCGCCACCAGCGAACCCGGCCTGTTCCGAACCGCAAACGCGAGCGACACCTTGTCCGGCTCTTCAAACACCAGCCGGGGCGCCTCACTGCCACGCAGCAGCAGAAATCGGGTGTAGTTGGCCGGATTGTCCTCAATCCCAGCCAGCAACACCTCCCCGCCGTGCGCCCCGGCTGCAAGCTCGCTCGCGATAGCCGCTGCACCGGCGCCAACCGCGTGCGCCACTGCCCCAGCCGTGTCATAAAACGGCATGGCCCGGTGGCTCGGGTGCTCGGCGAAGAACCTCCGGCACTGCGCCAGGGCCACCGGGTGCGAATACACCTCGCGCACCGACCCGAGCTGCGCACCGGGCGCTGCGATCAAGCAGTGCCGGATCCTCAGCAGCAGTTCCCCTTCGACGCGGACCGGGTTCTCAAGCAGCAAGTCATAGTGCTCCAGCACCGAGCCGGCGAGCGAGTTCTCGATCGGGATGACCGCGGCCCCGCCCGCGCGTACCCGCTCGAACACCTCCGGCGAGTACGCGCAGGAGACCACCTCCACAGGCGCGCATAAAACGTCTGTCCCGAACCGCAGCGCAGCTTCGTGGCTGAAGGAACCCCGCTCGCCTTGAATCGCTACAATCACCGCCACTCCCTCCGGCGCTCCAAAATGGAACAGCGCGTCTTTTCGCCACAACCGGACAGGCCCCACACGCAACCTAATGTTTCGAGATCATCGAAACCTGCTCTCGGAGAGCCCTTATGCTGTGGACCGTTTTTGTTATCTTGCTTGTGCTTTGGCTTGTCGGCTTTGTCAGCTTCAGCGCTTTCGGGGCCTATATCCATATCCTGCTGGTGCTCGCGGTCGTCGTGCTGCTGATCCAGATCATTACCGGACGGCGCTCCGCGCTCTAGGCGCGGGCACGGCGGCGTTAGCCCCCATGACGCCGC
>CAXTVG010000411.1:0-2829 GCA_964247505.1 uncultured Acidobacteriaceae bacterium | reverse complement strand
GACAAGCAGATTGTGTTCTTCGGTTCGGCGTTCGATCTCGATCTTGTCGCTGACGCGGCCGTTAAACAGCTGCGCGATCAGGGCCGAGGCGATTCTCTCTTTCTTGTCGCTGGACCGGAGTTGCAATAAGAACAGCCCCGACACGCCAGTAAGCAGAGTGATCGAAATACAGTTCGACCAGAAATACATGTCATCGATCGTGTAGGAGACGACTGAGTTGCGTGCTGCATCCACGGCACTGCCGTAATCCCGGTTGCCGGGATTGATCTTGCCGAAGGCATAGCTAACAAAACCCTGAGATCGCGGGGCGACTCTCATGCTGGACGGCGATCCCTGAGGAGTGGGTGTTTGCGCCAGCGTGACTGAAGGCACGAGCGCGGCGCCAAAAGCAAATGCAAAGAGCAGGGCTGATTTCATGTTTCGTTTATTCTCCTAACATCGAACCTGAGGTCCGCCTTGCGCGGCGCAGTCTTTTGCTGTTTCCAAGATCGCTGAAACGAAGGTTCGCACCCACATTGGGGTCGAGAACGTGGCGCATTTTGGGGTGAGGCCGCGGTGCCATGCCGGGCAGTATCCAACCCGGGACATAGCGAACCAGCAGGTGAGCGTATCGCGTCCCTTCTCTGCCGTCGACCATGAGGATCTGCATTTGCCCGGTGGGCAGATTCTTGATCTGGTCTTCCCTCGCCCGGGTTTCCTTGATCTCGCTCTCGCTCCCGGTTCCGGTCTCGACATATCGGGTCGAGAAGACACCGGTTTTTCGAACAGAAAGGCTGCGCCGTTTTGTGGCGACGCGGGCAGATGCCTTCAAGAACCATTGCACGGTGGTCTCCTCCGAGACGTTCATGATCATTTTGGTCTGGGGAGCGGAAGACACCTCCTCGGCAAATGGCTTGCTCACTTTCTCAAGCTGCGAAAGCATTTGGAACGAGAAGAGGATGGAGATGCGGGCGCCCCGGGCGGTTTGAAGGACATTCGCAAAGCCAGGATAAGCAAAAGATTCGAACTCATCGAGAATCACGGAGACCATTGGGTCCAGGGCTGCCCCTTCTTCAGGCTCCCGCGAGTAACGCTTGCCCACCATTAAGCGCAGGTTCTGGAGGAGAATCTTCCCTAGCGCCTCGACAGCGCGCTCGTTGGCGTTTGTATTGAGGGAGACAAGTAGAATCAGGTCCTGATCGAGAACGTCGTCAAGCGTGAGCAGGTCCTGGTACGCTCCCGTGATAACGGACAGGTCGTCCTCAAGAAAAGCCAACAGCTCGTTGAGCAGACCTTGAATCTTCTCAATGCGCTCGCGGTCCTCGAGGGACCGCTTGACCATGCGAACTGACATGCTGAAGTTTTTGCGTTTCTGCTCCGAAAGCGAGGACATCGCGTTCACTCTCGCGCTCGCTGCCTGAATCTGCTCTTCAAGTACTTGGTCGTCAAGCGCCATGACCAGCACGTCGTAGATGTTGAACCGTTTCCCCGTGTAGTGCAGAATGCGCACCAGATCGGAGAGGTAGGCTTCTTGATGGCCGGCGAAGAAGTCCTCACGCATGCCGAAGGAGCGGAAAATGAAGTTTACGTGCTCCTGGTAGTTATCGTCGATTGCGTAGAACGGGTTGTAGCGAGCGGATGAGCTCGGTCGCGAAGGATTGATAATGCGAAGATCCTGAGTTCGGCCCGCTTCTTCTGCCGCGAGTATGATCGCGCGCTCGAAGTCGTTGTCGCCCTTCCCGTTCAGAATGATCATCGGCATTTTGCGTCCGCTATAGGTCCGGCTCATATCCTGGCGGATGATGTTCATGAGCCCTGTTGTTTTGCCAGCGCCGGTGCCGCCGACCAGAACGCCATGCTTCATGCGAACAGTGTCGGGCCACACCCAAGGCTCATTATGGACGTTGTAGCCAAGCAAAGTTGCACCTTCGGCCCCCGCGGCCGCGAGGCACCGCCCGTCCCTGATGCTTCCGATCGAAAGAGTCGGGTAGGGCCAATTCTCTTCGCGCTTGCGGCGGCGGCCAGCAAGATGCGAGATCGTCAACAGAAAACCCGCAAGCAGGATCGCAAAATAGAGGAGCACCTCCGCGCACTGCCGACCTGCGATGTGGAACCGGGATACCGCGACGTACCAGAGAAGGCCGGTAACGCAGCAGCCAGCCAGAACGAGGATGCCAATGGCATCCTCGGAAGAGTGTTGGCGCTGTGGGTAGCCCTGACTCATAAGGCCCCTCGATAGCTGAAAAACACGAAGACGGCCAGTGCTGCGAGCGCTAGAAACCCGAGCAGGATGACTATGGGGTTGGCCTTCCATTTTCCGGCTGGCGTTAGCGGCTTGAGCCTGTCTCGAAGCACGTGCAGGAGTGCCTTTTGCAGATTGGTCTCGCGGTCGTCACGGTAAACCTCGCGAAGCGCGGTGCGTACTTCTTCGGCCGTCACATACCCATGCGCGTCCATTAAAGCACCGCGTCGGCGGTTACGGGGTGGTCAACATCCGTGCCTAGCTGAATCTGAAGAAGCGCAGGAGGATTACTTGCTGAATCACGAAAGCCGACAACGCCTGTTTCCTGCTCACTCGGCGCGATATCTTTCATCGGTGAAACTGTCTTTAAGATGGCAATAGAATTACCGCGAGCCGCTTTAAAGCTCTCTGCGGTTGACGTCCGGAGCTGATGATTTTTGTAGCCGGCGAGAGCGGCAGGATTAACGGTGGGAAGCATCATTTCGACCACGGGCGAGCTCGCGCGATACGGATGGTCGGACTTGTTTGTGATCGTGTAGCGTATGTAGGTAGCGTCTTTGGCGCGGAACACCTGATCGAGTTTCACGCTGACGCGCCCGTCAGGAGTG
>CAXTVG010000410.1:0-2834 GCA_964247505.1 uncultured Acidobacteriaceae bacterium | reverse complement strand
GGCCTGCGGGCGGCGCGGCTTCGCGATGAGCCTGCTCCGCGTTCACCGTTGTGCCCGGCGCGGCGCTGCCATTGGTCGCGCCCGACCCGATGACTGTATAGCCAGCCGGCACAAATACGTGCATCTGTGCCGTAAACCGGTCGGTGGTGTACCCAACCAGGGGGAACCAGCGCCCCGCGTACAACAGGTAGGAGATCGGGTCGTCGACGCTCGCCAGCTTGAGCCCCTCTACTGGACCGCCTTCAGCCCCGGTCAGCGCCCCGTTATACGAGAATGTCCACGTATAGCTCTGGCCCGCGACGAGCGGCTGCGACGGGGTGACCCGCACGGTCGCGTTCGCACCCCGTTCGCCATTTAAGGAAGCACCGCTCGCGTCCAGCACTTGGGTGACGCGCAGGGCGCCGTGCAGCTCGAACACAGCGGCATCGCCCGGCTGATTCGCGGTAAAGGTCACCTTGGCCTGAGCGGTCAGGGTGTGCGCGGCCGGGTTCACCTGCGCGTCAATGGCATAGCCGGTCACCTCGATGGGCGGCTTGGCTTCGGCGGCGATCAGGGTGGGGGCAAACGTAAAAAAAAGAACAGGGACGAACAGTCTCATAGGGCGAGGCTCAAGTTTTGGGCGCTAGAGTGCTTAGACCCGGAAACAAACGAAAGGACGTGCATCGCGACAGCATCGATCGCGCTTTGTTCCTGCTTCAGGGCCAGCCGGATTTGATGCAGCGAAGCCTGCATCGCCGCGCGCTCGGGCGAGTCTGCCAGCAGAGGCCGCAGCGCGCCAGCCACCGCCTCAGGCGTAAACGCGTCCTGAATCAGCTCCGGCACGACTCGCCGGCCCGCGATCAGGTTCGCCATCGCCACGTGCGGAACCTTTACCACACGCCGGGCCACTGCGAACGATGCGCGCGAAAGCCGGTAGACCACCACAAACGGGCTGCCGATCAACGCCGCTTCCACGGTTGCCGTGCCGCTCGCGACCATGCTGGCCCGCGCGTGGTGCAGCGCTGCGCGCGCGTCGCGGCACAGACGGACTTGTACCTGGCATACGCTGATCAGCGCCTTGACCGACAGTTCCTGCGCCGGGGTGAGCGTCGGAGCGAGCGGCAGCACAAACTCATACTCCGGCCCCAGCAGTCTCGCCGCTCCGAGCATGGCGGGCAGGTTCAGCGCGATCTCGGACGGGCGGCTGCCAGGCAGCAGGCCCACCCAGTGCTTCACCGGGTCGAGCTCGTGCTCCGCCGCGAACTGCTCGCGCGTGACCGTAGGCATCGGCAGCTCTGCCAGCGGGTGCCCGACAAACGCAGCCGCGACCCCGCGCTCCCGGTACCAGCGTTCCTCAAACGGAAAAATGACCAGCATCCGGTCCACATCGCGCCGGATGCGCGGGAGCCGGTGTTTTTTCCAGGCCCACACCTGCGGGCTCACAAAGAAAATTACCGGGATGCCAAGCTGCTTCGCGCGCCGGGCGAGGCCGAGGTTCACGTCGGGGAAGTCGATCAGCACCACGGCATCCGGTTTTTCCGAAGCGAGTGCACGCCGCAGCTTCCGGTATTCGCGATAGATCCGGGGAACGTGGCGCACGATCTCTGTAATGCCCATGACGGCAACGTCCTCGGCTCGGACGACCCGGCGAAATCCGGCTGCCTGCATGCGCGTACCGCCCAATCCGAAGAACTCCGCGTCCGGAAGTGAGCACCGCAGGGCAGCCATCAGCTGGATTGCGTATTGCTCGCCACTCGCTTCGCCGGCCGACAAGAAAATCTTCGCCATGGTTCAGTCTGTTCCGACCGCGACCGACGGCTCAAAACGCTCGCCGGGCACACCCGTTTCCTGGTCGCGATACTGCAGCTGGTAGAGCTTCCAATAGAGCCCCCGCTGTGTGAGCAGCTGCTGGTGCGGCCCTTGCTCGCGCAGTTGCCCCTTGTGCATCACCAGGATGGTGTCGGCCCGCTGCACGGTCGAAAGCCGGTGGGCGATCAGCACGCTGGTCCTGCCCGTGACCATGCGCTCCAGCGCCGAGCGAACCCGCAGTTCTGTGTCGGTATCGACTGAGGAGGTGGCCTCGTCCAGGATCAGGATCGCGGGGTCGTGCGCCAGCGCGCGGGCGAAGTTGATGAGCTGCTTTTGCCCGGTTGAGAGACCCGCCCCGCGCTCCCGCAAAAGCTCCTGAAATCCGGCCGGCTGCCCTTCGATAAAGTCCAGCAGATTGACCTCCTCGGCCGCCCGCCGCACCCGCGATTCCGTGATGGGTGAACCCATCTTGATATTTGCCTCAATCGTGCCCGAGAACAGGAACGGGTCTTGCAGAACCACACCGAACCGCGACCGCAGCGCGTGCAAGTCCTGCGCGCGCACGTCCACGCCGTCAATCAGCACTGTGCCGTGCTGCACGTCGTAGAAGCGCATCATTAGGCTGATAATTGTGGTTTTTCCCGCGCCCGTGTGGCCTACGATCGCCGCTGTTTCTCCGGGAGCGATGCGGAACGAAACGCCGCGCAGCACCCACTCGATGTCTTTCATGCCGGCGAGCGCCGCGGCCCCATTCGCCTCCGCCAAGGCCTGCTGCTCCGGCGTCAGCCGCTGATAGGTAAACCACACGTCGCGAAACTCAATCGCCCCACTCTTATGCGCGGCCACAGCGCCCGCGGGCGAGCCGATCTCCGGCGGCGTGTCGAGCAGCTTGAAAACGCGTTCGCTCGCCGCCATGGCCGCCTGCAGGATGTTGTACTTCTCGCTCAAATCCTGAATAGGCCGGAAAAACCGCTGCGAATACTGAATAAACGCGACCAGCACCCCGATGGTCACGGCCCCCCGCATCACCCCGGCGCCGCCCACCC
>CAXTVG010000409.1:0-2836 GCA_964247505.1 uncultured Acidobacteriaceae bacterium | reverse complement strand
GGCTCGCGCAGCTCCCGCATCGCTTGTTCGATCGACCACCGCATCGCCGCCTTGTCCGCTTCCTTCCGGATATGCACGATCGGCGGCAGCACGCCCAACAGCATCTCGGCATGGCGCCCCTCGAAGGCAAAATGCCCGCCGAGCCCAAAGCAATCCCCGCCCCCGTTGAGCGTGCGGATCGAGCCAGTCACGGGCGACTGCAAAAGCACCTCCCCGGCAGCAAAAAGCAATCCCCCGCCTCCATGTGCACCGGATCGGCAACCCCCTCCACGGCAAGCCAACATTGGCCGGAAACCAGCGCGTAGCACTTCACCCCTTCGTGCCGCCCAAACTGCACAGCCCATTCCCCACCGGTATCGAACCCGCCGAACATATAGCTGCGGGGCTTCAAAAGCGAGAGCACATCCGAAAGCGCATCCATACCCACCTCAGACGATCGCAAATAAATTACAGACGCTACAGCATAGATTGTATCGGCCCCCCAAGTTACCTTGTTCATAACGGGTTCGGACGCGAATGTAGCTCCCGGCGAACGGCCCCAAAGCAAGAACAGGCAAAATGCGCCCGTTCTTAAAGGAGGAAGAAACGATGAGTCGCGCCACTTCCAAAGCCGCGATCCCTTTGTCCATCGCCGTCATCGGTGCCGGCAAAATCGGCAGCACCTTTGCCTACCAACTCGCGCGCGCCGGCCACCAGGTCACCGTGGTCGCGCGCCCAGGCTCCCCACGGCTCCAGCAGCTGCAGCGAGACCGGGCCATCGCGCTCACCACCGGCGAACGCGCCCCCGTGCAGGTCACCGGCACACTGGACGAGCAATCCCCCTATGACCTGATCGTGGTCACCACCCTCGCGCATCAGGTCGAGGCGCTGCTCCCAGCCCTCCAGCGCAGCCAAGCCCGCTGCGTCCACTTCATGTTTGTCACCTTCGAGCCCGAGCGGCTCAGCACCGCCCTGGGCGAGGCTCGATGCACCTTCGGCATGCCGTTCGTCATGGCCACGCTGGACAGCGAAGGCCGGCTCAAATCCCGCATCACCTCCACCCAGAAAACCCTCCACAGCGACCGGCGCTGGGTGGCATTGTTCCAAGGCGCCGGCCTCCCGTCGGCCTTGGAGCCGAACATGCCGCTCTGGCTCCGCTGCCATACCCCCTTGTGCACCGCCTTTGAAAGCATCGCCGTCGCAGGGCAGCGGCGCGGCCGCGGTGCCTCCTGGGCCGACGCGATGACCGTCGCCCGCGGCTTGCACGGAGGCTTCGCCATCGCCCGGGCCCTCGGCTACCGGCTCTACCCGGCTTCCAAGTCCATCATGAACTCGCTGCCCAACGTCCTGCTTGCCCCCGTTCTTTGGTCATTTTCCCGCGTCACCTCGTTCCGTGAACTGCTCGCGACCGGACTCAACGAAAGCCGCGCGCTGATCGACACCATGGCCGCGGCCGCGGCCAAACTCAGACCGGCCGTCCCCAATGCGGTCCAGGCCGTTCTCGCCATGAAGCCGTAACAACAAATCCCATCCCTCACGAAGAAAGGTTGAAAACCATGCGAATTTTCCTTACCGGCGCGACCGGCTTCATCGGTTCCCACATCATCCCCGAACTCCTCAGCGCAGGCCACCAGGTTCTCGGCCTCACGCGCTCGGAACCCGGCGCGCAGGCCCTCACCGCCGCCGGTGCCGAAGTGCATCGCGGCACCCTCGAAGACCCCGAAAGCCTCCGCAGCGGGGCCGCGAACGCCGACGGCGTCATCCACTGCGCCTTTGACCACGACTTCTCCAACTTCGTCGCGAACACCGAAAAAGACAGCCGCGCCATTGAAGCCCTCGCCGCCGCGCTTGCCGGATCGAACCGCCCCCTCATCATCACCTCCGGCACCGGCATGGGCAGCCCCGCGCCAGGCCAACCCGCCACCGAGGACGTCTTCGACGCCAACAACCCCAATCCGCGAAAAGCATCGGAAGTTGCCGGGCAAGCCGCTGCCGGCCGTGGCGTTAACGTGTCGGTAGTGCGCCTTCCCCAGGTCCACGACACGGTGAAACAGGGCCTGATCACACCCATGATCCAGATGGCGCGTGAGAAAGGAGTCTCGGCGTATGTGGGCGACGGGAGCAACCGCTATCCCGCCGTCCACGTCCTCGACGCCGCCCGCCTCTACAGGCTGGCGATTGAAAAAGCCGAGCCGGGCAGCGTCTACAACGCCGTCGCCGAAGAAGGAATCCCGGTCCGGCAAATCGCCGAAGTCATCGGCCGCGGCCTCAACATCCCGGCGGTGAGCCTCGCTCCCGAGCAGGCGCAAGCTCACTTCGGCTGGTTCGGCATGTTCGCCGATTTCGACCTCCCCGCCTCCAGCGCGCAAACCCGGCAAAAGCTCAACTGGCACCCCACCGGCCCCGGTCTTATCACTGACCTCGAACACATGGACTACGCGTAAAGGCATTCCCCAGCGCGATGGTCCGCTCCCATCCCCCAAAGCAACACGGGGGGCCCACGTCTCGCGTCCGGGTAGCTAAGACGTGGGTCCTTGTAGCCGCGAACTCCACCGAACCTTCAGTCACTACAGATCAACACGGGTGCCCCACGTCTCGCGTTTGAGACGTGGGTCCTCTTTCGCCAAGGCGAAAAACCGTATATGGCACTGCGCCCCGCCAGGCAAACGCCCCGCAAACGCGGGTTCTCCTGAGCTGCAAAGCTTCACCCCACAAGCTCACGACCGCGCTTGGAACTGCACACGCTTCAAAGCCGCCGCACCCAAGCGCCCCGTTTACCCTAGGGAAGAAGCCCAGGAGAAGCCGACCCGCCATGGACCCACAGCGCGAACCACAACCAACCGCACCCGAAGCCGTC
>CAXTVG010000408.1:0-2859 GCA_964247505.1 uncultured Acidobacteriaceae bacterium | reverse complement strand
GAGCCCGCCGGCTCGCCGCCAATGGCGCGCCCCCAGCTCGCAGCAGGCGAGCGCCAGCGGCGTCCCGATTGCGATCTCCTTGGTCAGCGCCGCGGCCGTGAAGCAGGCCGCAGCCGCCCAGGTGTTTCGCGCCGAAATCGGCCGCAGAGCGAACACAAGTCCCCACAGGGTGGCCGCGCAGGCCAGCATATCCGCGTGCGCCAGCGTGCTTTGCGCGAAAAAGACCGGGTAGCTCGCGGTCATCAGCGCCACCGCCGCTGCGGCCCGCCGATTGCCGAGTGCCTCATGCGCCAGACTGTACACGGCTAGCAGCGCCAAAGCCGCTGCAAAACACATGCTTACGCGCGTGACCGCCGGGCAGAACTCAAATAGCCTCCAAGCTGCGGCCAAATACAGCGACAGCCCCGGCGGGTGCGCGTTGGTGAGTGTGGAAAACGGAATCAACGTCCCGGTGCGAAAGAAATCGAAAGCTGCCGGGATATAGTAGCCCGCCTCGTCCCAGTAGTAGGGAAGCGCGAGCAGCGGCGCGTGTGCCGCTGCTTCCAGCGCGAATAGCAGGAAAAACAAAGCCGCGAACCGCAGCGCCAAAGCAGCACGGCGGCGCGTTCGCGGCGGCAAAGGCGGGTTTACTGGACCGGCCGGGGCCCGAGCGGCTCCAGCGCAATCGGTCCGAAGGTTTGCTCGTACTGCGCGAGATTCTGCCCCAGGATGTTGAACAGCGCCTTAGCCTGCTGCGGGCTCAGGTAAATGCCCTGCTGGTTCTCGATGACGACGTCATCGGGCGAGGTGGGGTGGGCCAGGCCGAATAGCAGGAAAATGTCCCAAACGCTGACGCGCACCTGCACACTGTTCGCGTAGGTTTCACGGTAGTTCGCGCCTTGGGTCACGGCAAAAGTCGGTTGATTGGGTGAGCTCATATGCGCTCTAGCTTACCGGAAATTCGGTGCGAAAGGGGGGACTTGAACCCCCATGGGTTGCCCCGCCAGATCCTAAGTCTGGTGCGTCTGCCAATTTCGCCACTTTCGCGTGTTCTCAATAGAAGACTTACAACATCTTTCACGTCCGTGGAAGCACTGGTGTCAGCTTGTTCCAAGCGAGCCACCGCGAGCGCCATATGCCGGTCCGACAAGTGGCTAGAACGCTTGGTCATCCGGTACGAAGAATCGCCCATCAACTCACCCACGCGCGGAGGTCTACCCCCGCCATCACCAGCCTACTGGCGAATGTGTGTCGAAGGCAATGGGAGGTGAAGCCGGTGAGCTTGGCCTCCATAAGAATCGGATCAAATTTGTCCCGCGCCCGCGCAGCGCGTCCCCTTGCCGGTTGCGGAACACCTCATCGCTCTCATCCGTTGTGCCCCGGCTTCGGCTTCGGCTCGCAAGCAGCGGAAGGCCGCGAGAGCAATCGCGTTCAAGCTGATGTGCCGCCCCTTTGTGATTTTAGACCGGTTTTTGGGTACCAAGATGTGCTTATGCTCGAAGTCGACCTGCCACCAGCGGATCGAATGCTGCTCCCCGGACCTTATGCCTGTGTGGATCGCAATATCGAGCGATGGGAGGTTGTGAGGGCAGCGACGGCGAATGATGGAGCGCAGCTTGGCTTCTTCGTCCTCGTCGAGAAAGCGGGTCCGGCCATCCCCTTCTGGTTTTCGCGGCGCTGGAGTGAGTAGGTTGCGTTTTAGAATCCCGTTTAGTACTGGAATCCGGTATGCCGGCGAGAGCGCCGCCTGCCAGCTGTTCCGTGTGCCAGAAACCCAATCCCTTTTCTTGCCATATGATCCCGGCGACACGGCCGGGCAGGGCAGTCAGCGGCGGACCTAGAGCAGGTGTTCGAGTGTGACTGCGGATCCCGGCGGGGTACGCGGGAAGTAAAACCTTGAATCTCGACACTGGTCTACTTGCTATCAGCACTGGTACTATTCTGGTCTAGGCAAAGAGGAAGCAAGCCAGAGATGCCGAACCGGAAGTCCCCCGAACAACGCGACTTGTTTCCCGGAGCGCTGGAGATGATGGTGCTCCAGACACTCACGTGGCGGCCCATGCACGGATATGCGCTGGTGCAGCACGTCCAGGGGCGCTCGGAGCACCTATTGCAGGTCGAAGAGGGCTCGCTGTACCCGGCACTGCAGCGGCTGCTCAAGGGCGGCTTTGTGGAGGCGGAGTGGGAGCTTTCCCCGGTGCAGCGCCGTATTCGCGTGTACCGCGTAACCGCGGCGGGCAGGAAGCGGCTGGGCGAGGACATATCGTGCTTTGAGCAGATGTTGAAAGGCATTCAGCTGGTACTGGCACCTACCAAACCATAGGAGGAACGCATGCCCTGGTTCCGGAAGCGCCGCGGAATGGCGCGCGATCTCGCCGACGAGATCGCGCAGCACCTCGAGGAAAAAACAGCCGCTCTGATGGCGGAGGGAATGAGCCGCGACGAGGCCAGGCGCGCCGCGCGGGTTGCGTTTGGCAATCCAGTTGTCGTTGAAGGGCGAGCCCGCGAGGTATGGCTCTGGACGAGGCTCGGGAAGCTCGGGACAAGCATGCGGTTTGCGCTGCGCCGCCTTGCGCACGCGCCGGGGTTCGCGTGTACCGCGGTGCTCACGCTGGCGCTCGGCATCGGCGCGCCGACCGCGCTGTTTGCCGTGCTCGACGCGGTGCTGCTACGGCCGTTGCCGTTTACCGCGCCGGACCGGCTGGTGGCGATCCGGCCCATACCCGACGGAATAGCCTCGGTGCCGACCGTGCGGGACTGGCAGGCGCGTTCGCGGTCGTTCGCTTTGCTTGCCGCCTACCGCCAGTGGACGCCCGAGCAGGTGCCGGTGCGCGGAGTTCGCGCTGAACGAATTCTCGGGGTGACGCAGAACTTTCTCTC
>CAXTVG010000407.1:0-2865 GCA_964247505.1 uncultured Acidobacteriaceae bacterium | reverse complement strand
CGCAGGCCACCCAGCTGTACGGAGCGCTGTACCAGCTCCGCGAGCCGGCGAAAACTTTCCGCCTCACCGTCGGAACTACCTTTTAACCCGCGGTTTCTTGCAAAACAAAGGCTGGGCACAAAGCCCAGCCTTTGTTTTGTCCCTATTGGAATGATTAAGTCTTTTTGAGCGGAGAGTCCGCCTAAACACCCATCCCGTACTCTGCCCCCGCCAGCGCATCCCCGCCCGCGTTCGCGAAGAAATCCGAAGGCGTGCGCCGCCGGAACTTGTACCGGAACCTGAGCTCCCGCCCCACAAACAACCCCAGCGTCACCGCACTCACCACCGCCGTGGCCAGACCCAGAGCCCGCAGTGTGGAGAACTCTCCGTTCTCATCATCGAGGTCCATGGAAGGGATCGACAGCTTCAAGAGCACCATGCGCCCATCATAACGCAGCAATGTTACGGGTGAAGAGCTCCCCGCCCACACTGCGGTACCAAAGTCACAGCCACCCCGCGCAGTGCTTCTAAGCGGTGGCAGCCTTCAACGGTTCACAGCCTCAAACGGCAAAAAAAGTGCAAAAACAGTACCTTTCCATATTCCGTCTTCACGGCTGCGCACCCCCAGGCTTCCTTTGTGACGTTCCACGATCTCCTGGCTCACCCAAAGTCCCAGCCCCGTTCCATTGGTTCCCTTGGTCGTGAAGAACGCGTCGAACAGCCGCTTCCGCGTCGCGGCGGTCATGCCGGAGCCCGCATCCGCGACCGTGAGCCTCATTCCTTTTCTCCCGGTGGCCCAATCGGTCGCCCGCCGGCCGCGCAGCAGGAGCCGCCCACAGTTCGGCATGGCATCGATCGCGTTGCCCACCAGGTTGTTCAATACCTGCCGAATCTCCCCGTCGAAGCAAAGCACCGGCTCCGCCGACCGAAGCCGCACATCCACCGCCGTCCGCGTATTCACCAAGCGGCCCTGGTAGATTGACAGCACATCCTGGAACAGCTCTTCCGCGGTCACCGCCCGCGGCCTCGTCGCCTGCCGGTGGAACCTGAGGGTCTGGCTCGTGATCGCCGACACCCTCCTGAGCTCGCGCTCCGCCGTGTCGAGATAGCCCTGCGCCCGCGGCGGGAGCCCTTCGCTGCCGGCCGCCAGGTACACCAGGTTCATCACCGATTCGAGCGGATTGTTCATCTCGTGCGCGATGGTGCTCGCCAGGCGCCCCACCGCAGCCAGCTTTTCGCTTTGCCGCAGCGCTTCCTCGGTTTCCACCCGCGCCGTAATGTCCAGAGCCGTCCCCAGCAGCCGCAACGGCGCGCCGTCAGCGCTGCGCTCCAGCTGCCCCGTAAACTCCACCCACCCGAGAGTGCCGTCCCCGCGGCGAAACATCCCCTGCCACCACAACCGCTCCCCGGTTGCGATCGTCCGGTCTATCGCGGCCGCAAAGGAAGCAGCATGGTCCGGGTGCACCAGTTCGGTTACAAATTGAGCGACATTCACCGGTCCCTGCTCCCGGGTGCGCCCGGTGATCCGGTACATGCGGTCGTTTTCCCACAGGACGCGGTCCCCCGCGGCTTCCCAGGAAAACATGCCTAGCTCCGCCGCGTCCGCCGCCAGCCGCAGCCGCGCCGCCGTCTGTTCCAGTTCCTCGGCCGCTTTCTCCTGCGCCGCGATCGTGCGGCGCTGCTCCATCAGCGACATCACCTGCCGCGCCAGCGCCTCCAGCGCCATTACCTGACGGGGCGCGAGCTCCCGCGGCACGGTATCGATCACGCACACCGTCCCTAAAACGTGCCCATCCGCATCTTTGAGCGGCGCCCCCGCGTAGAACCGGATCCCCGGCTCACCCGTCACCAGCGGATTTGTCCGAAATCGGCTGTCCTCGCGCGCATCCCGCACCACCAGCATCGCGCCCGTTTCAATGGTATGCGCGCAAAAGCTTTGGGAGCGCGGCGTTTCCCGTCCCACAAGCCCTCGCACCGACTTAAACCATTGCCGGTCCGCCCCTACCAACGACACCGTCGAAATCGGCGTCCCGCACACAAAGGACGCCAGCGCCGTTACGTCTTCGAAGCCCTGCTCCGGGAGCGTGTCCAGGATTGAAAAACCTTCGAGCGCGGCAATGCGCCGTTCTTCTGCCTCCGGGGCCAGCACGTCAGCTTGTTTACTGCTCATGCAACGAACTCCCACTGCACGTCCAATCTTGGATGAAAAAGGGCACCCTCCCTACTTTACTGCTTCCAGCTTCCGCAGCAGTGCCACTTTCCGCTCCGCCGGCAAGAAACTTGCCTCAATCGAGTTCGCGGCGAGCTCCCGCAGCTGCTCCCGCGTGAAGTCGAAGCCCCGCGCCGCCAGGCGGTACTCCCCTTCCAGGTCGCTCCCAAACAGTGCCGGGTCATCCGAGTTTAGGGTCACCATGAGCCCGGCGTCGAAGTACGACCGCACCGGATGCTCCGCCAACGCCGGACAGCATGTTGTCCGCAAGTTCGAAGTGACGCAGATCTCCACGGGAACCTGCCGCTCTGCCAGGACTGCCATCAGCTCCGGGTCCTCGACTGCCGAAAGCGCGTGCCCGATCCGCTCCGCGCCGATGTTGAGCGCGCCCCAGATGCCGCCCGGCCCTACCGTTTCCCCGGCGTGTGCGGTGAGCCGCAGCCCGGCTTCGCGCGCTTCCGCGTACAGCTCGCGAAACGGCTCCGCGCCTGTCCGCCGCTCGTCGCCGCCGATGCCGATGCCCACAATGCTCGGGTGCTCGCGCCGCATCTCCGCGGCTTTGCGGAACACCCGCGCGGCCTCGTCCGGGCCAAAATGCCGCACCGCGTCGAAGATCCAAAAGCAGGTGATGCCCCACCGCCGCTCCGCCTCCACGCGGCCCCGCTCCATCCCGGCAA
>CAXTVG010000406.1:0-2867 GCA_964247505.1 uncultured Acidobacteriaceae bacterium | reverse complement strand
GCCGGCTTGTGTAAGCACTCATCAACAAAATGAGGCTTACCAGGGGAGCAACACTTTTCCGCGAAATGGACGTCATCGAAGAGTGGCTCGGCCTCGGCCGCCCCATGGCGCGCCGGACATGGCCGTGGCTCGCCGCCACCGCCGGGCTCGGCGCCGCCTACCTCGCCGGCGTCTCCCTGGCCTGGCGCGACGTAGCCCGCCAGAACATCCACTTCACCTCCAGCCCCGACAGCGCCTTCTTTTTCGTGCTTACCGGCTCCCACGCCCTCCATATCGCCCTCGGTCTCCTGCTCCTCGCCGCGGGTTCCCTGGGCCTTTACCGCCTCCGCCGCGTCGAACAGCGCCAGGCCATGGTCGACTCCATCGCCTGGTTCTGGCACACCATGGGTGCCTTCTGGCTCCTGTTGTTCGCACTGCTGCTGTTTGCCAGGTAGAAAGAGCGCACCGCCAGCGTTTGAAGCGGTTTGGAAACGGAGCTACGGGTCGGATCGAGGCCGGCTTGTGTAAGCACTCATCAACAAAATGAGGCTTACCAGGGGAGCAACACTATGCTTTTTCTCTCCCTTGGCAATGTGCGAAAAGAACGCGCCTGCGTAGGTGAATGTAAAACCGGCGTAAGCCCACTCCTTCAGGCGCGGCGCTTTCGGCGCGATGAGCGCCATGGCGCCGAGCAGTTCACAAGCTCCAAGCACGCTCGCGAAATAACGTGGATAGCCCAGTCGTTCCAGGTTACGCAGCATTGCTTTATTCTTGCTGAGATTGGCGACCCCTGCTGCTGTTGCCGCCGCAGCATTCAGCGCCACACTCGCCTTGTGGATGGTATTCCTGGTCAAGCCGCACCTCCTGCAATTTCAACTTCACCGCTTACCCTAGAAGAGTTGTGCTCGCGCCTGTAGCCTGCATGGCATCAGGGGCTGCCATGATCGTAGCCCCGAGGCGTTCCAACAACTCCTTACGCTGCTCAGGAGTCAGCTTCTGCCCGGTTCGGTTCGGAGGCAGTCCGCGGTCGGAAGCGGGTGTTCCCTGCTCCACAACCGCTTGCTCAAACCCTCCGGGAAGATACCAATTCAGCAGCTGTGCCTCCGCACTGCTCACGCGAAAGGTGTGAACCGTTCCTGCGGGCACGTAGATAAAGGAACCCGCCTGTGCTGGGAAGCACTCTTCTCCCGCGACCAGGGCCAACTCCCCGCTAAGCAGGTAAATGGCCTCGTCCTGCTCGTGAGCATGAAGCGCCGGTCCTGCGTCGGCTGGGGAGCGCTGATGGAGCAGCGAGTACGATCCCCCGGTCTGCTCCTTTGTGGCCAGCAGTGTAATGAGACTACCTTCTACCCAATAGCCCGGCGCCCGCTCAAGTTCAACTCCGTAGGGCCGTATCGGGTTTCGCTCGCTAGCCTTTGTCACCCTGTTTTCGTCCGTGGGCGGATCGGCAACCGGCATCGTCTGGCCGGCAAGCTGGCCGAACTCGCGGGAGGCTTCCATCGCCATCCACCGCGCCGGCATCGGCGTTGTGCCCGGCTCCGGAGCTCTGCGCTCTGCGGCGGGCACTGCCAAACTTATAATGAACATCTCGAACCCGCCCGGTGTATAGAAGTTCAGCAACCGAGTGCCAGGCTCATCGATGGTAAAACTGTGTTCGATAAGACGGGGAATGCTCGCGAACGTCCCCGGACCGGCCTTCAATTCTTGACCGGCTACTTGGAAAGTGATGTGGCCTTCCAGGACGTACATGCCCTCATCTGTCGGGTGCATGTGCGTCTGCGGACCCCCAATGCCGGTGCCGCACACCTGCTCCATCAAGGAAAACTTATCTTGTGTGTGGTGGGCCGTCGCCAAAGGCATCCAGAGATTGTCGATCAACCAAAAGGCTGTGCTGTTTTGGTTGGTGAGCATATACGGCTTCCGTCTGCTGTTCATATTTCCTACCTCCATGCTGGTGTGAAAGCGTCACTGTCCCTCGCGCACGCCGTTCAGGAAAATTTCGACACAGGTGCTGACCCTTTGCTCTATATCCGCCGCCGGCACAGGTATGCCCGTCAGCGCCCGCATCTGCAGATTGTTAATAAGCGAGTCGAGAAAGACCGCCGCCAAAAGACACGGATCCTTGGGCTGAACGATGCCCCTTTCGATATAGCTCGTCAAAATTGCGGCCACCGTACGATTGGCGCGATTGGGACCTGCCTCGTACCACCGCTGGCCGAGCGCGGGAAAGCGCTTCGCTTCGTTCAAAATCAGCCGGTGCAGCGCCAGCAGACGCGGCGAAAGAAGCGCCTCAAGAATCCTGCGTCCCGCAATTGCAAGGACCTGCTCCACAGGCCTCAGCAGGTCCTCATTCTGCGACGGGTTCGCATCGTCAACCGGGGCGATCACCTCGTCACATAGGTCGTGCATCACGCGCAGAAAAAGATCCTGCTTTGAGCCGAACTCCCGGTAAACATCCCGAAAGGACCCTCCCGTTTTGGCCACGATCATCCCGATCGTCACCCCTTCAAAACCCCGCGCAAGAAAGAGTTCGCCGGCAACCGCAATCACGTTTGCGGTCCGGTTACCAGCAGCCATAAGGTGCTCCACTCCCGCTGAGGCGTTTGGTAATTAGCGTTACCAATTCTAATTGGACGAGTTCGTATCGGCCAGGGTTGCTTTCCGGCCGCATCCCTGGCGTCCCACATCTCCATTCTGAAACCTTGATTCTTGTAAACGAAAGCTGGCACGGCGAGCCTTTCTTGCTCACCGGGGTGCGTTTGAACAACCGCACTCGGATCTGCACACCTACAGCAACGCCGGCCTGATTCTCACAACCCGGCAGCAGGCGGCCTCAATCCCCCACCTACAAATGGGACAGTCTGCCGCCGCTCCCCCTCCACCCCCCG
>CAXTVG010000405.1:0-2876 GCA_964247505.1 uncultured Acidobacteriaceae bacterium | reverse complement strand
GCCAACGCACAGCTCGAGCAGGTGCGGCAAGAACTGCGCGCCCTGCTGCGGCTGCTGGAGCGCGATCCGAACCAGCGGCCCCGCCTTGTGCTCCATCGGGGCTCGGGCGAGGAGTAGCGCCAAACGCCGGTACACTGGGTTCCATGGCAACTGATTCAGGCCGCATCACGGCCTTTTGCGACGGCGGCTCCCGCGGCAATCCCGGCCCCGCCGGGTACGGCGTTTTTATTCAGGCGGAAAACGGCTCCGCCCTGGCCGAGCTCAGCGACTTCATCGGCATCAAGACTAACAACGTAGCCGAATATTCGGGCCTGCTCGCCGCGCTCGAGTGGGCGCTCGCGAACAACGCCCGCGAGCTCCGGGTCGTTTCCGACTCTGAGCTCATGGTCAAGCAGATCAAGGGCCAGTACAGCGTCAAAAGCCCTGACCTCAAGCCGCTGTACGAGGAAGCCAAACGCCGCGCCGCCAAGCTCGGCCGCTTCGAGATGCAGCACGTCCTCCGCGGCAAAAACAAGGAAGCCGACCGGCTCGCGAATGAGGCTATGGACCGCGGCATGGGGCGGGGAACCACACCAGTTCCAGCAGCTCGGCCAGCGAACGGCAATGCGCCCGCGAAAACCGCTGCACCCGCTCCACGCGCCGCGCCCGCTCGCCCGCAAGCATCGCTCCCGCTCGCCGACCCGGGGCCGCTCAAAGAAGTTACAGGCTTCGTGAAAAACGGAGTCGTCCACCTGGTCGAAGGCGATCTGCCTGAAGGTACATTTGTCCGTATCCTTCCCGCAAAGAAGTAGCTGCGGAGTCAACGGCATCTATAGGTCCTGAGGAGAACCACAATGGCAGACACATCCGTAACAAAAGTCGAGTCGGCAAGCGCGCCGAAAGGCTCCCAGGGGCAGCGCTATCTAGCCAGCGGGCGCAGCCTGTCCATGCGGCTCTGGGAAGCCGAGCAACCCGGCACCCCGTCCACGCCGGTGCGGCGCGACTACGAAACGGTCGGCTACGTCGTGTCTGGCCGCGCCGAGCTGACCCTCGAAGGCCAAACGGTAAAGCTGGAAGCGGGCAGCTCGTGGATTGTGCCGAAGGGTGCCGAGCACAGCTATCGCTTTCTTGAGACCTTTACTGCCGTGGAAGCAACGCACCCGCCGGCTGAGGTGCACGACCGCGATTCCGCCCCGGCGTAAGCCGGAGCGTCCTTACGGCATCTCGCCTCGCGCGTTGCAGCGTAATTCTGTAGTTGTCGAGCATTACCCGGATAGGGCGCACTGTGTTATCTTTGCGTGTGAATTTCTCGCGTTTACAAACAGAGGTGCCGAGGTCTCTATACCACTACACATCGCTCGAAGCGCTTGTATCTATCGTTCAAACAAGAAAGCTCAGGGCGTCAAACATTCGTTTTCTGAATGACAGCTCAGAATCTTTGTGGCTAAAACAGCATGCAGTTTTTATTCTGCGAAAACAAGCCTCCGCTCAACCTCAACAGCCTGATGTTAAGGGTATAGTCGAGGCGATCGAATCTTGGCCTCTACAATCTCACTTTGTTGCTAGCTTCACAGAAAAATCCGATGATCTTTCTCAATGGCGCGCTTACTGCCCTTTGGGGCAGGGAGTCAGTATTGGCCTCGCAACTGAATGCCTGCAACAGCAATTTGTCGCAAACCCAAGGGGAGGCGAACCACACTTCTTGAGTGCGTCGCTGAACCAGGTACAGTACTATTCCGAGAACGAAGAATCTCTTCTTGAAGAAGCGTTGAGTAAATTGCTCCTAATGGACGCGAGTGCAGCTGAGGAGGCTATGGCCCTTGAAGTCGCCAAAAGCCGAAATTTAAACTCGGTAGTCGATCGTTCTCCCGATTCATTAATTCTCATGTTTCAAGCGATCTCAGCTCTGCCAGCCACAAGTTCTACGGACCGCGAACAATTTAAAAGAAATATCATTCCGGTATGGCTCAATCTAATTTCTCCCTATTTCAAGCATCATGCATTTGCTGGCGAATTAGAATGGCGCAAGGTGATCTCGAAGGATCATCGGCCGATACTGGGACTCCAGTTCCGTCAGAGCAAGTCGACTTTAGTTCCTTTCGTCGAAATTATGCTAGACATGAGATTGGAAGGCGCTAAGCGCGTTCCGCAATCCACTTATTTCATAAAAGACATCGTCGGCCCGACGCCAACGCCCGATCTCACCGTCGAAGCAGTTCGTGCCCTGTTCTTCGCGGAAGGTCATCCTGACGTTGTCGTCAGAAAGTCAGATATTCCTTTTCGAAGCTGGTGACTCCTCTTGAAGTACTCCGATTTTTTTGGCTGCTTAGCAAAGGCGACCGGAGTCATCTCTCTCCCAACCCCGCCTTTACCAGATCACTCACCTCCCGCCCATCCGCCCTTAACCCCAGCTCCTTAATTCGCTCGTTCACCGCCTTCATCGCGGGCCCGATCGCCTTCGGTCCCAGCACCATCCCGTTCGCCCCCAGGTCCGCCAGCACGGACGCAATCAGCGGCTGCAGCTCGTCCGCGTTTGCCTGCTGCGGCAGGTAGCTCTCGATCAGCGTGATCTCGCCCGCCTCCTTCGCCGCCAGCTCCGGCCGGTTGCCTTTGGTGAATTGCTCGATCGACTCCCGCCGTTGCTTGATCAGCGTCCCCAGCACCGCGCGCGATTCTTCCTCGGTCAGCGGCTCGCGCTTTTCGATCTCCCGGTTCTTGAGCGCCGCCTTGACCATACGCAGCGTTTCCACACGAGTCGCGTCCCGAGCCTTCATCCCCGCGACCACATCCCCGTCGATCCGCTTCACCAAACTCTCGTCCATCGCACACTCCCTCGAAACACTCCATTGTAGGACGCCGGTCTGCAAAGTGACGCAAGCTACAATCGCCGCCAGAGG
>CAXTVG010000404.1:0-2880 GCA_964247505.1 uncultured Acidobacteriaceae bacterium | reverse complement strand
ACTGGGCATGCACTTGTACGGCCAATCCCGAACAGAGAAGGAAAGCTGCCGCCGGAACCGCGCGTCGAACTGACTTCAAAACTGTGTTTGCTCCAAAAATTCGAATCATGTCTGTGGTCTCCAGAAAGTTACGGCGCTTCGCCTCTTTAAACGATCGTTATCATTTGCCCGGTGCTTCCGGCTTTTCGTTTCAAAAGCGGCCCTGCTCCAACGCGCTTGATCATCCTCACTGACACAGAGAATGCGCAATGCATTATTCGTCAATTTCGAGCCCTCTCGTCATCACGCCCTAAACCCCCCAGAATGAACAGTTACGCTCAAATATTTCCCGTGGGCGTCCTGCCAATCCTGTCCTCTTGCTCTTCCGTGGTAAGCTTCATCCGCGGGGTACCGGGAAAACGGAATCTGTGGCCATCATGGAAAACCCGGGGAGGATCGCCTTTGGAGTCTTTGAGGTCGATCCCCAGAGCGGAGAAATCTGGAAATCAGGTTACCGCGTACGGTTACAGGGGTTACCCTTTAAGGTCCTGTGCGCGCTCCTTGCCAAGCCCGGCCAGGTAGTCAGCCGCAGCGAGTTGCAACTGCAGGTCTGGGGACCCGACACCAACGTCGACTTCGAACGGGCTCTCGCTGTTGCCATTAATAAGGTCCGGGAAGCTCTGGCCGACTCGGCGGACAATCCCAGGTTCGTCGAAACACTTGCCAAGCGCGGATATCGGTTTATCGCCCCCGTTTCCACATTCCCCGCCGGCAAGGGTCTTGAAAACCCGCCCGCAGTCGTGCTTTCACCCCAGCCGCTGCCCGTATCCCTGCCTGTGCCGGCCGTGGAGCCATCTCCGAATCGCGCCAGCAGGAGCCGCGCGCTCAGCTCTCGCGAGATCGCAATCGCCTGCGCCGCCCTGGTCTTGCTCGGCGCAATGGCCGCGCTCTTACTGCGAACTGCCCCGCCAGCCACACCTTTGCACGTGGCCCAGCTCACCCATGACAGTCCCATCTCCGCCGGTTCGCTCGGCATGGAAAGCCTCCTCACGCTGGTGACCGATGGCGACCGCGTCCTCACCCCGGTGGTCATCGGCGGCAAACCCCAGCTTGCCGCCATCGATATCAGCACGGGCGAAGTGCAGCCGCTCGTCATGCCGGAGGAACTCGCCTCCGCGACCATCTCCGACATCTCGAGCGATGGATCGCACCTGCTCCTGCGCAGTCATTTGTCCTCAGCCTCGGAGCAGCCGCTCTGGGTGGTGCCCACCGCCGGGGGCAGTGCACTGCGCGTCGGCAACATCCTCGCCCAGGATGCTACCTGGATGCCGGATGGAACAACGATCCTGTTTTCGAGCGGCAACGATTTGCTCCTGGTGCGGCCCGATGGCGGCGTGGTGACGCCTTACGCCAAGCTTCCGGGCCGGGCTTTCGCCTTGCGCTGGTCCCCGGACGGCACCCTGCTTCGCTTCACTCTGATGGACCCTTCCACGCATACATCCTCCATCTGGCAGATGAATGGCGCAGGAAAGACCGCCCATCCACTCTTCCAGGGCTCACAGAGC
Source organism: uncultured Acidobacteriaceae bacterium (assembly GCA_964247505.1). Taxonomy (GTDB): domain Bacteria; phylum Acidobacteriota; class Terriglobia; order Terriglobales; family Acidobacteriaceae; genus EB88. The sequence goes on along the minus strand of CAXTVG010000404.1, from coordinate 1,336 downwards.
GACTCTTTCGAGTGCTGCGGAAGCTGGACGGGCGAGGGCAAGGAGTATGTTTTTGAACGCAGCGATCCTGCGGGCAGGAATCTCTGGGCCGTCACAGGACGCGCTGGCCGCCCGTTTCAGTTGACCAACGGACCTCTGCGCTACTCCTCACCCGTGGCCGCGCGCTCCAGCCACAGACTTTTTTTCTACGGCTCCGACCAGCCTTCAGGGCTGCAGCGCTACGATGGCCCGCAGCTCGGCTTTCGTCCGGCCCCCAGCTTCCTCGCTGATGCCAATCGGGTTGAGTACTCCCGCGATGGCAAATGGGTCGCCTGGACCGATACGGCAGCGCGGCTTTGGCGCGCTCATGCGGTGAACGGATCGGAGAAACTGCAGCTCACCGGCAACGGCCTGGAGGTTTTCTCGGCGCACTGGTCGCCCGATGCGGGCAGGTTGGCAATTATGGCGCGCGGCCCAGGGCAGGCATGGCAAATCTATGTGCTCAGCGCGGACGGAGGCAAGCCGGAACCGGTGCTTGCGGACGCCCGCAATGCCGCAGATCCCGGATGGTCCCCCGATGGAAAGCGCCTGGTTTACGGCCGCGAGCCGGATGCGCTCGGCAAAGAGGGCGGCTCGCACACCATTGAGATTGTCGACCTTCAAAGCGGGAAATCCGTGACCCTGCCGGGATCTGAGGGCCTGTTCAGCCCCCGCTGGTCGCCCGACGGAAAATGGATCGCCGCCCTCACGCTCGATCAGAAAAAACTCAGGGTCTTTCATGTGGTCGAGAGCCAATGGAAAGACCTGGCCTCCACCAGCGCAGCCGACCCGGTCTGGAGCCGGGATAGCCAGGACATCTATGTCCATGCCTTTATGGCGGAAAAACAGCCTATCCTCAAGATTTCCGTTCCGGGAGGCGAGATCCGCCAGATTGCCGGGACCGCAGGCTTTCACTCTGGGGAGCCGGCCAATTTCTTCTTCGGCGGCCTCATGCCGGGAGATGCGCCTCTTGTCCGGCCTCGGGTCGGCAGCGGCAACCTGTACGCGCTGGACCTGAACCGGCGCTAGATCCACGCCCGCCGCGCCGTGGATGCAGCTTGCAAGTAGCTCACATGAAAAGATTTACCTGTTTATCCTGAGTTGACATAAAGATGAACGTCCGCCGTCTTGCCAGTCCTATAGCCGCGCGTGTCCAGTTCTCTCGAGTACCCCAGGAGTTCCCCGCCATGGCTGTTCCCCCGATGATGCGCCGCCTCTGGTTTCCCGCTCTCGCTCTGCTTTCATATGCCGAATCTGCCCCTGACCAGACAGCCCCGCCCATCCCGGCCGGCGATATCCGTGTCCACTACTTCCGCCC
>CAXTVG010000403.1:0-2892 GCA_964247505.1 uncultured Acidobacteriaceae bacterium | reverse complement strand
GAGCACGCTGCTCGGCATGATGGCTTCGGGTACGGAAGCGGACCTGACGGTGATGGCGCTGGTGGGCGAGCGCGGGCGCGAGGTGGGTGAGTTTCTTGAAGTTTTGGGCGAGGAAGGGCGGCGGCGGTCGGTGCTGGTAGTTTCTACCTCGGACCAGTCGCCGCTGCTGCGTCTGCGCGCGGCGATGAGCGCGACCGCGATTGCGGAGTATTTTGCCGCGACCGGAAAGCATGTGCTGCTGGTCGTGGATTCGCTGACGCGCTTTGCCATGGCGCAAAGGGAAATCGGGCTTGCGGCCGGGGAGCCGCCGACGGCTAAGGGCTACACGCCGTCGGTGCTGAACATGCTGGCTCGGCTGGTGGAGCGGGCGGGAAACTTCAAGGGCGGAAGTATTACGGCGTTTTACACGGTGCTGATGGAAGGCGACGACCAGCAGGATCCCGTGGCCGACACGGTGCGGTCGCTGCTCGACGGGCACGTGATTTTGGACCGGGCGCTGGCGCTGCGCAATCACTATCCGCCCATTTCCGTGCTCGACAGTTTGAGCCGGCTGATGCCGGCTATTTGCACTCCGGAGCACCTTGCCAAGGCGAGTGGGCTGCGGCAGTTGCTCGCGAGCTACACGCGGTCCGAGGACCTGCTGCGCATCGGCGCTTACCAGAAAGGGTCCGATCCCACGTTGGATCGGGCGGTTGCGGTGCTTCCGCAGCTTCAGACCTTTCTGCAGCAGCGCGCGGGCGAGGCTTGCTCGCAGGCTGAAACGTTGGCGCGCCTGCTGGCGCTGCCGAGCTAGCGGGTGGGCTTCACGTTTTCACTCGCCACTGTGCTGCGTGTGCGCGAACTGGCGGCGGAGGCGGAAGAGCGTGCGCTGACCCGGATCGTGGCGGAGCTGGAAGGCCTGCGCGGCGCCCTCGTGCGAACGGACGCGGAGCTGCGCGAGGCCGCTCAGGCGCGTGAGCAGGTGTTTACGGCCGCTCCACTCGCTGCTATGCACCTCCACAGCTCGTATGCGGCAGCGGAAGCGTTGCGGGCGCGCCGGGGAATGATCGAGAAACAAATCGCGACATTTGAAGAGCTGCGTACGCAGCAGGCGGCCCGGTACGGAGAGGCATACCGGCACCGCGAAGTGCTCGCGTCGCTGCGCGATCGCGCCAGGGATGCGTGGTCGCGTGAGCAAAACAAGCGTGAAGAGAAAGCGGCAGATGAGGCTTTCCTTAATAAACGCTTGCGCGAGATGAGAAGCGAGAGAACGGAGTAGGCAAATGCTGCCGGGTTTCACTCGGCAAAAGCTGCCTATTTTTGTGTTGCCCGGCTCGACCAATACACCTAACAGGCCTGTTTTCTTGAACTTAAAAAATGTTTTTCGCCGGAGGATTTTTCTCGAGCTTTGGCGAGCTGCTTGCACTTTCACCAGGCGTGAACACGGTACTTACATCAGTGAGCAGCGCTGCCGCGCCTAGCGTCGCGACGACCGGTGGAACGCAGGCAAGCGCCGCGCCCGGCTTTCAAACGGCGCTCGAGTCTTCGCTGGGGCAGGCGGGCGTGGCTGTTGGCCAACAGGCGTCGGATGCAACCGTGCGGGTTGGGGGCGCGGCGAAGGAAAAAGCAGATTCTGGCGCAATCCGGACGGAAAAAAAGGACGAGCCGGAAACGCCGAAGCCGGTGGATGCGGGCGCTAGCTTTGCGGCAATGCTGATTCCTGTAAATGTTCCGGTGGAAGCTCCGGCCGCGATCGGCAGCGCAGACGGGGATGCACACCGTCTTGGCGGAGCGCCTTTCGACCGAAACGCGTCTCGCAGTTGCGAGCGGGGCGGCGGCGCGGAGCTTGACCCGGCGCAGGCCCTCAGGGGGCAGGAAATGTTTGCAGATCCCGGGCAGCAGAACGTGCCCGCCCACGGCGAACAAGTGCAGGCTTTGCCGCTTGTGCCGCAAACTGGGCAGCCCGGAGTTGAAGTTGCTGGTGGTCGGCGGCGGATCGCGGAGCCCAAAGCCCAAACAGCCGCCGCAGTCACCAGTGAACTACACACGCGATTGCCTGAAAGTCCGGGGATTTCGTCCGCGATGCGCGTTCCCGAGAGTGCTCACGGGTTCGCGCAGACAGCGGCGCAGGCTCGCGGGACAGAGATACAGCTTGCTTCCAACGCCTCTCCCCAAGAGGCCGCTCCCACTGTTTCAAGCGCGATCAAGCCGCAAGTGGCGGCGGCCGCTGTGGAGTTGAACGCGGTTTCGCCCATACCTGCTCGTGCGGCGGCTGCTTCTGCTTTGCCGCAAGCAGGGGCGTTGAGGCCGGACACGGGCGCAGCGCAACCGGGGCAACCGGCCGGAACCGCGCATGCGCAACCCGCGACAGGCGCGCATGGTGCGGGGCATGAGGGCAGGAGCGAGGCGAAAAGCGGCGGCAGCGGGTCGCAGCAAGGAGCGGGTGGGAGCGGCACCGGCACGGCCAAGGATTTCGGCAGCGCGGCTGCTCACAAAGTGTTGACAGCGGCGAGCGGAAACGCCGTCTCGCTTGCGAGCAGTTCGCCTTTCAGTGTGCCGGCCCGTTCTTCTGAGGCGGTGCCGTCCGCAGGCTTCAAGGCAGGGTCCCCTCTTCTCGACGGAGACCCGAAAGCAACGGCGCTGCCCGAAGCGCAAGCAGCGGCCCTGCCGGGGGCGATCAACACGGCGCAAGTGCTGGCCGGCATGCGCGGAACCGAGATGCGCGTGGGGATGCACTCGGCGGAGTTCGGCTCGATTTCGATTGCGACTTCTGTGTCGCAGGGCGGGGTGCAGGCGCAGATTGCGCTGGACCATGGCGCGCTGGGCAAGGCGCTGATGGAGCATGTGCCGGGGATCGAGGAAAAGCTCGGCAGCGCGCTGGGGGTTGCGGCGCGGGTGGAGGTGCGGGACGGG
>CAXTVG010000402.1:0-2893 GCA_964247505.1 uncultured Acidobacteriaceae bacterium | reverse complement strand
TTCCCGTCCCCCCGCCAGCCCCGCCGCAGTAGCGCTCTGTTCGCTTTTTGGAGATTTCGCCCATAACCTGGAGCCCGGAGAGGACTCCGGGTGTCCTGTGCAGAACAGGTGGTAGCGAGCCGTCAACTCGCCCGTCTGACCAGCCTGGTGATCTCCGCCAAAGGGAAGTCAATCCTTTTTTCAGCCAGCGTGAAGCGCTGCTCACCCTGGAGCCGCCCGTTCATAAACCGCGACCACGCAGATGTTTCAGGATCGACTTGCAAGATGATCCCAATCCCCATCTGTTGGAAGCGGGCGAGCCTTTCCAGGACCCTCTTCGGTTGATCTTCCGGACTCAGGACCTCGAAAACAGCGACCGGCGGCAGCGTAGCATAGCGCTCGGCCGGAGCATCCTCATCGAGAAGAGTCACATCGGGGACCTGGAAGTTTTCTGCCCGGACCTGCACACGGTACTCAGGATAAGCGCCGAGCCGCCACTCCGCCTCATGAAGAATGAACCAGTGGATAATCGCTTTTTGCCAGCTGGCGTGGCTGAACTCACCCACATTCCGCTGCCGTATCTGCCCGTCCACGTAATCGGGATCAACCTCGAAGCTGCCCGCCAGGTACGCCTCGGCGTTTCCGTGTGTTTGGGTCGTTGTCATCGCGGCCTCCGCAGACCTGTAGTTTAGACCCCGCGTAGCGAAGCGAGGCTCTAGCGCACCGCCACCGCATCCAGCAGCCGGAAAAACTCCGGAAACGAAATCCCCGCCGACTCCGCGCCCCGAATCAGCGTGTCTCCTGAAGCTCGCAGCGCCGCCACCGAGAACGCCATCGCGATCCGGTGGTCGCCGCCCGCGTCGATCTCCGCCCCCTGCAGCTGCTGGCCGCCGGGCACGTCGAGCCCGTCCTCGAACTCCTGCACTTCGGCCCCCATCGCGCGCAGGTTTTGGGCCACCAGCGCGATCCGGTCCGACTCCTTCACCCGCAGCTCCTTGGCATCGCGAATCCGGATGCCCTGCTCCGTGTAGGGCGCAATCGCCGCCAGCGCAGGCAGCTCGTCGATCAGCTGCGCCGCGAGCGCGCCCTTGATCGTCGCGCCCTTCATCGCGCGCTCCGGCGCGTGCATCTGCACCGTGCCCACCAGCTCGCCGTGCTGCTCGTCCAGGTTCATCACGCCGATCCGTCCGCCGAGGGTTGTGCACACGTCCAGCAGTGTCGCGCGGGTCGGGTTCATGCTCAGCCCGTCGAACACCAACGACGAGCCCGGAAACAGCATGGTCGCGCACAGGAAAAACGCCGCGGACGACAGGTCGCCCGGCACGGTCGCCTCAATCCCTCGCAGCTTCTGCCCGCCCCGAACCGTAACCGAGTGGAGATCGCGCTCCAGCTCCGCGCCAAACGCCTGCAATGCCAGCTCGCTATGGTCGCGCGTCCGCACCGATTCGCGCAGCACCGTCACGCCTTCCGCCTGGAGCCCCGCGAACAGCACTGCCGTCTTCACCTGCGCGCTCGGAGTCGGCGTCGTGTAGTCGACCGCGCGCAGCGGCCGGCCTTCGATCACCACCGGCGCGTGCCCGTCTGTAAGCGCAACACTCGCGCCCATCCCCTCCAATGGTTTGCGCACCCGCTCCATCGGCCGCCGTGTGAGCGATGCATCGCCCACCAGCGTAAACGTGCCCTCCTGCGGTGCCAGCAGCCCGGCCAGCATCCGCATCGTCGAGCCCGAGTTGCCGCAGTCCAGCGGCGCAAACGGTGGCCGCAGCGCGCCTCCGGTGCCGGTCACAGAAACCTGCCCGTCCTCGGTCTGGACCACGGTCGCGCCGAGCGCCTCCGCGCAGGCGAGCGAGCTCCAAGGGTCCGCCCCGGTCGAGAAATTCGTAAGCCGCGTCTCGCCCTCAGCCAGCGCCGCCAACAGCGTATAGCGATGCGAAATGCTCTTGTCGCCGGGCATCCGCACACTGCCGCTGATGCCGCGCGCGGGCCGAATCAACTGTGTTTCTTCAAGTTCAGGAGAGTGCAAAGGGGATTCCGCTCCAGGCGTTCTCGTAGTCATGCGTCCTCCCATCCTAACGCCGTGCCCACGAGACCACGACTCTTGCGCACCGCGAGGAACTTTTCAGGACTGGGAGGAACGCGGTTGCCCCACTTCATGCCTTCAAGGGTGAAACGAACACGGGTGCCCCACGTCTTTCTCTTGAACACTGAACGAAACACGGGTGCCCCACGTCTCGATCTTGAGACGTGGGTCCTCGTGAGCGAAGGCTCACGACCCGCTTTCAAGCACAAGCCTCCGGTATTGCCCGCCAAACAATGCGCTTGCGGCACAACCCATCCGCAATGTGCAACTTACAAGCGGTCCGCAGCGAGCAAAAAGCACCGGATCCATTGTTCCACGTGGAACAATTTCACCGTACCCGCAGCACGACGACGGTTTCATCGTCGAACCGCTCCGCCTCGCCCTGAAACGCCCCTACCGCGGCCAGAATCGCATCCCCCAGCTCCTCGGCGTTCGCCTCGCGATACAAGCTCATCAACTCCGCCACCCGCTCGGCCCCAAACATCTCGCCCGCGCTGTTTTGCGCGTCTGTGATGCCGTCGCTCAGGAAAACAAACGCGTCCCCAGGCCGCGCCGCCAGCGAAATCTCCTCATAGCGCACCTCGGGGAACAACCCCAGCGGAAAGCCCTCCGCGCGCACCGTGTCGACCGTGCCCCCGCTCGGCCGCGCCCGGTAAAACAAGGGCTGCGCGGCGCCCGCGTTCGCGATCTGCAGCGTCATGTTCGCGTCGTTCCAAACCGCATAGGCCATCGTGACGTACTGCGCCGAAACATGCCGCTCCTGCAGCGAATCGTTGAGCAGCGCCAGCATCTCCGCCGGCCCCGGATGCGCCGCGCCCGCCGAGCGCATGATCC
>CAXTVG010000401.1:0-2893 GCA_964247505.1 uncultured Acidobacteriaceae bacterium | reverse complement strand
CGGATGATGCGCGGCAGTGCGCGGAGCTGTTCAAGAAGAATGCCGACGAGATCGACGGAATTATTGTCACGCTGCCGAACTTCGGCGAGGAGCGGGCGATTGTGGACGCGATCCGGCTGAGCGGTCTGCGCGTACCAGTGCTGGTGCAGGCCACGCCCGACCGCACCGACATTATGAAGATCGAGAACCGGCGCGATTCGTTCTGCGGCAAGATGTCGGCGTGCAACAACCTGCAGCAGTATGGGATTCCGTATTCGCTGACGGCGAAGCACACGGTTGCGCCGGGCTCGGAGGCATTTGCGCGGGATTTAGCGAGCTTTGCAGCGACCTGCCGGGTAGTGAACGGGTTCAAGAACCTGCGGATTGGGGCGCTGGGGGCGCGGCCGGCGGCGTTCAACACGGTGCGTTACTCGGAGAAGATTCTGGAGCGGCACGGGATTTCGGTCGAAACGCTGGACCTGTCGGAGGTTTTGGGGCGGATCGACCGGATGAAGAACACGGACGACGCGGCGCAGGCCAAGCTCGCGGCGATTCAGCAATACGTACCCACGAGCGGGATTCCGCCCGAGGCGCTGATGAAAATGGCGAAGCTGGGCGCGGTGATCGACGGGTGGATGCGGGAAACCTACTGCACGATCTCGGCGATCCAGTGCTGGACGGCGATGGAGGAGTACTTCGGCGTGGTTCCCTGCACCGTGATGAGCATGATGAGCGAGAACCTGTTTTCCTCAGCCTGCGAGACGGATGTGGCGGGGGTGCTGAGCATGTACGGGCTGGCGCTGGCATCCGAGACCCCTTCGGCGCTGCTGGACTGGAACAACAACTACGGCGAGGACGAGGACAAGGCGGTGTGCTTCCACTGCTCCAACCTGCCGAAGCACTTCTTCGAGTCGGTGGTGATGGATTTCCAGGCGATTATCGCCGGGACTGTGGGCAAGGAAAACACCTACGGGACCTGCGTGGGGCGCGTGAAAGCCGGGGCGATGACGTATTTGCGGTTCTCGACGCACGACCTGACGGGCGAGATACGCGGGTATGTGGGCGAGGGCGAGTTTACCTCCGATCCGCTGGAAACCTTCGGCGGCGCGGGGGTGGTGCGGATTCCACGGATGCAGAAGCTGCTCCGCTTTATCTGCGAGCGCGGGTTTGAGCACCATGTGGCGGGGAACTTTTCGACCGTGGCCGCGCCGGTGTATGAGGCGGCGACGAAGTATTTGGGATGGCAGATGCACTGGCATGACAAGGACTAAATGCAAGACCCCCTACGCGGGAGGCGGCCACTTCGTGGCGGGTATTTGTGTTGGCAGGAGGAGATAGCGATGCGCTGGCTCGAGATTGTAATCTTCCTTGTTGCGTGCTGGGGCTTAAACGCCCTGATGCGAAGAAGCAGATACTTGCAAGCGCACGCGCCGCAGGTTCTTCTCTGCTTCGTCAGCATCACATTCCTGGCCTCCGCTGCTTCCGTTGTGGTGTGCCCCGGTACGTTTCATAAGCTCTTTTCGGTTGCCGTTTCTTTGTTTATGCTGCGGTTCATCGTGGTCATGGTGCAGCATTTGAGGACTCGGCAGCTAGCGAAGCATGAAAGGTTCCATGCAGGCAAAACGGTTTCCGGTGTTGATTTCAGAACTTAGGCGTACGCGATCGCACGAAGTCAATCTGGATTAGCGATTCAGCGGAGTTCCTGAATGTATGCAATGGAGAAGTGGCTAATGCGACTCCCCCCGATGCTGGTCGCCGTCATCATCGTCGCACTCTTGATTTCGTTTGAGCTAAGCCGGTTTGGTCGTGCGCACTCGCAAAAGATCAATACAGTTCTTTCCGGTCTCGCGTTCTTGGCGTATGCGGATTCGGCAGTTGTGCGTCCGGGTTCCGTGCATAGAGTCGAGTCGGGGCTCACAGCGCTAGTTTTTCTATGGACTTTTGTCCAATCCTTGCAATCGCAACGCAGGAACCGGGCGGCTCGGACCGAACTAATCCCATGAAAACTCCCGCAGGAAGAACCATTGTTGCCGGCGTCGACTTCGGTACGCTGAGCGTGCGCGTTACCCTCCTCGACTCGGAGCGGGGGCGGCTGGGCACGGCTTCGGCCGAATACCCGCTGCATCGCAAGCGGGATGATCCGGACTTTGCCACGCAGTCACATCAAGACCAGATGAACGCGCTGGTTCTGGCCACGCGCAAGGTGCTTGCGGAGACCGGCGTCGCGGGCGAGGAGATCGCCTCGATTGCGCTCGATACGACCGGGTCGAGCGTGGTGGTGGTCGGGCGCGCTATGCAGCCCCTGGACGAATATGCGCTGTGGTGCGATCACCGGGCGAAGCTGGAAGCGCAGCAAATTACAGCGCTGGCGCACGAAGAAAAGCTGGAAGCCATTGCGTGGTGCGGGGGCGTTTACTCGCACGAGTGGGGCTGGGCGAAGCTCCTGTACTGGCTGCGGCACAACCCGGAGCGCCGGGGAGAATGGGCGACCGCGTTCGAGCATTGCGACATGGTGGCAGCGACGCTCGCAGGCATCACGGACCCGCGCGCGGTAAAGCGTTCGGTGTGCGCGATGGGCCACAAGTGGCTTTGGAATCCGAAGTGGGGCGGAATGCCGCCGCAGGCGTTTTTCTCGAAGCTCGACCCGCTGCTTGACGGCGTGCGGGAGCGCTTTGAAGGTGAGTACGCCACCTCGGACGCGCTTGCGGGCACGCTTGCGCCGGAGTGGGCGGAGCGGCTCGACTTGCGGGCGGGGATTCCGATTCCGGTGGGGGCGTTTGACGCGCACTGGGACGCCATCGGCGCGGGATGCCGCGAGGGCGACGTGGTGAACGTGGTCGGCACCTCGACCTGCATTATTGCGATGGAGCGGAAGACCACGCTGGTACCGGGGGTGTGCGGGGTGGTGCCGGGG